>NZ_JBFTNT010000011.1:0-53298 GCF_056397585.1 Pedobacter sp. 05L430
TAATTATACGAAGGGTTGGGATTTGCAGCATAACCGCCAGCAGCCACAATGCCTATATTTTCACCGTTGTAAACCTTATTTTTTCTGATCTCAAAACCATCCACGTATCCATTTATCGTCAAGTTTTCGCTATAACCCGTGTTACAGTCAAAAACCTCATTTTCCTCGACCAAAATCTTTGTAAGTGCCACATTAGTATTGCCTATAATATGAATACCATGTCCACTTCTACCCAATTCGGGGGCGGCATTATTTTCGATATTAAATACCCGATTCTTTCGTAGGGTAATATTACTTGAACCGCCTTTTACTACTATTCCATCAACATTGGCCCAGGCATTAGTGGTTTTAAAATCACAAATATCGAAACCGTCAATTACAATAAAGCTTACATTATTTACTGTAACCAGTGCTTCGTTACCAGACACAGAAAGGCCATCACCACTAATAATCGCTTTTTCTCCCTGATATGGCTTTAAAGTAATCAGCTTATCCTTTCTGCCAGATTTAGCAAAAGAGACTTTTTCCTTATAAGTACCACCTCTTACAAAAACCGTAAAACCGGGAGTAACCAATTCAAGTCCTTTATTAATCGTACTTACCGGAGCCTCCAATGTCCCGCTATTTGAGTCATTTCCGTTGACAGCCACATAGATGTCTYTTCCAGAAGCTTGTCCTTCTGGTTTATCCGAACCTGCTGAGGAACTTTTCTTACTGCATGCAGATAAAACACCATAATTCAACATGATGATCCCTAAAAAAAAGATGCGCTTAAAATACCCTAGCTTTGATGTATTCATAACTTAAATTCAAGAGCTAACCAATTAAAAGCTATTTACTTTTAATTGGTTAGCAAGTTTGTATGTTAAAATTAAAGGAGTTGTTTATTCCGAAACTATTTTTCGAATGCTATTGTTGTTTTTATCCAACACATATACGGTTCCATTCTTGTCCACAGCGACTCCGGAAGGCGCACTAAATGCTGCAGCTTTGCCAACAGCATTTACATTTCCCGCATTTGCAGATCCAGCGAAAGTACTTACTGAGTAAGTCAGGCCATCTACATAACGGATACTTTGATCTGGATTAGAAGTACTCCCGCCTCCAGAGCCATTTCCAGCTATGTACAAATTATTTGAGGCATCTATTGTCATACCCCATGGATAGGCAAATTTAGCGGATGAAGCTGGTCCATCTTCATAACCAACCGACCCAGATCCTGCTGCGGTTGTGCCGATCCAGTTAGAGGATTCGTATTTTTTAATGACCTGATCTCCATGTACAGTAACAAACAGATTCCCCGTATTATCAAAAGCAAGTCCTGATGGATAGTTCAACCCTGCAATAACCTGACTCGTTACGCCAGCTGGTGTCACCTGATATACATTACCTGGAGAATTGCAACTTGCATAAAAAATATTACCGCTCTTCTTATCGAAAACCACACTCCAGGGCTCTTGATTCGCCCAGGTCAAAAGACTAGCTGTACCATCAGGTGTTATTTTTCTAATGTCCCAATTCCCAGGATCAACACAATACAAATTACCTTCAGGGTCTATTGTAAGCCCATAAGGAATACTAAATTTAGCTGCAGTGCCTTTCCCGTCGGCATAACCGCCACTCGTTGGATTACCTACAAAAGTTGTCACGTTGCCATCCTTATCAATTTTTCTAATGCAATGGTTACCTACATCGGTTACATATACATTAAGCTGATCATCAACAACGATACCACTGGCCCTGTACCAGGATTCCCCACTAAAATTAAACATGGCATCTGTACCTTGCGCATTTGCAAATCCTGCAACTCCAGAACCGGCTAGTGTAGTTACAGTTCTTGTATATTCATAAGTAAAAGTACTTGTACTTGTCGCAGTTTTATCACCAATTTTTACGGTAATCGCACCTGAACCTGCCTTTTTAGGCACCACAACCATCAACTGTTTACCATTAACGCCAACTACTTTTAACGGCTTACCATTCAGTGTTACCCTAATCTTTGAGGTATCGGTAGTAAAATTACTTCCGTTAATTAATATTTCAGTACCACCACTACCTTTCTCAGGAAGTATTTTATCAATTGTTATTGGAGAGGAATCATCATGTTTAAATCCTTCATCCTTTTTACATCCTGCAATCACTACCAACAGGAAAGCGGCAATAAGTAAGCAAGCATTTATATATCTTTTCATATTCTTATACGTATTAATAAATGATGAATCCATTACCAACCCGGGTTTTGTACTAAAGATGAATTTTTATCAATATCATCCTGTGCAATAGGAAATAAGTACATCTTATCAGTCCAGGTTCTGTTTTGAAGCAAGGTTCTTTTGTTAAAATCAGCAAAAGCAAAACCCTGGTTACCATCGTTTGTAATGGTATTCATTCTATAAATGCTTTGCACTTTGGGATCCCCCATCATCAACCTTCTGATCAAGGTAAAGTACCTATCACCTTCAAAAGCCAATTCTATTTGCCTTTCCCTCAAAATCCATTTCCTCATTTCATCCTGATTGCCTACAGCTCCCGGATAAACAGTTTCCAAATTAGGCACACCTGCCCGCTGTCTTACCAGATTCACATATTTTAATATATCCGTGTTACTTGGCTCCACCTCATTCAATGCCTCTGCATAATTCAAATACATTTCAGCAAGACGCAGATGAATAAAAGGACGGTAGGTCACAGAACTGGTTCTTATATTAGAAGCAGGGCTCACATTTTTTAACACATCGTAACCGGTAATATCTCCATTATTGTTTACACCAACGCCCGATTTTCCTGAGTAGTAAAACTCAGCACGTCCGGTACCATCCTTATTTGCGTCTGAAGAGAAGAAATTCCTGTCATCCGCAGTAGGCGCAGGTAGAACTGGTTTACCATTGTATTGAATACTCACGTAAAACCGTGCTTCCCTATTAACGTACATATTTGAATTCCCTTTAACATAACCTCTGTTTAAGCCATCTCTGGATTTACCCCAGTTGGCCGGGTCATCGGACTGCACAAAACCTGTTTCCACATACTGAGCTTGTGGATCATCAATAGTCCTTCCGTTACGCATATAAAAGGCATCTACAACATTCTGCGTTGCATTTTGCATATCAAATCCACCTGGTTTAGGTGCACAACGCACCTCATGTCCCCATTGCCATGAACCAGCCATATTGGTAGAGAACAGTATTTCATTGTTCCAGTTTGTCAGGAACAGGTTACGGAAAGATAGGTACGGATCAAACTGAGCATCACCTTCATCAATATTTGTAAATAGTTTATAACCCTGCAGGTCAATTACCGCTTTAGCGGCATCAGCAGCTGCTCTCCATTTATTTGCATCATACTGCAACGGCGCTAAAGAAGTACCGTCATTATTTTTAAACCCTGCAAACTTTGGGTTGCCATTCCACAGCGGACTCGCTGCTAATAAGGTTACTTGCGATTTAACAGCAAGACAGGATGCTTTGGTTGCTCTGCCATAGTTTACCGAAGAAGACCAGGCATCAGGTAAATCAGCCGCTGCTCTGTCTAATAAGGAGTTGATGTGATCAACACATTCATTAAATGGACTACGAGGATATTTATTATAGTCGTCATTAAGACTCAATAATTCAGTCACCTTAACAAAAGGCCCATATTGTCTTAATAATTTCCAGTAAAACCAACCTCTTAAAAAGATAGCTTCTGCTTTGTATTGCTTTTTCAAATCTGCACCGATTAAACTCTCAGACATTTTATCAATATTTTGCTCAAATACAATACTTTGTCTGATACCGGCATAATTATCACCCCAGTAATACCAATAATTACTCTGAGCATTCCAATTTCCAGTAATCATTTTACGAACGGCAACCCCCTGGATACTACATGAGGTTTCATCACTTGCACCAAGCATACTATAGGTATCTGCTGGAATTGAAACATGACTATAAATCTGATTCAGATAGGATTCCGCATTTGCTCTGGTTTGCCAAAGCATATCAGAAGTAAGCAAATTATCAGGTGTTTTATCTAAATATTTACAACCAAGACTAAACAACAATATGCAAAGTGCAATACTGCCGATAGATAGAAAGTTTTTATATAAGTTATTCATTGTAATCATTTTAAGTAATGGTTATTAAAACTGCGCCCTTAAACCAAAAGTTACCATTCTTGTAATGGGATACTTTGCACCATTAGATCCCAATTCCGGATCCCATATTTTGAATTTACTGAAGGTCAGCAGGTTCTGACCTGATGTATAAAAGTACAATACCGGTACACCTGCTTTTTTCATAGATTCTGACGTAAGTGTATATCCCAGAGAAGCCTGTTTTAAACGGATATAAGAACCATCTTTAAGCCAGTGTGTACTGTTTAAATAGTTGTTATCGGAAAGACCACCCACAGTTAAACGAGGATAATATGCATCCTGACGAGGATTATCCGGGGTCCATCTATCTAAAACTTTAGCCAGGGTATTGTTTTGATATTGACCTAAGCCGGAGAAAGGTATCACACCTACCCCGTCTACGCCCATGCCATTTCCCCTAATCTCTGATCCATTTGCCATAATCCCTACATCAGCCACTCCCTGAAAAAATAACGAAAGATCGAATCGTTTATAAGCTAAAGAGAAACCAGCCCCATACAACCAGGAAGGGAAAGGCGACTTACCTAACCTTCTACTGTCATAGGCATCAATAACACCATCTCCATTCTGATCCAGATAACGAATGTCCCCTGGCTGCACTGTCCCGAATTTTTGTTCCGGACGTGAGTCTATATCATCCTGATCGGTAAAGTATCCGTCAGCAACATACCCCATAAATTCATTAGATGCATATCCTGCCGCGCTTTGGTAGGCAAACTTTCTTTTAGGCTCGTCTGCAAAAGTAATTTTATTTTTACTGTGGGTTACATTTCCAAACACACGCACACCTACGGCGCCTATCTGATCATTATACTCAATACTTGCATCTATACCCCGATTACTCATTTCACCTAAATTGGCAAAGATCGCAGTTGAACCGAAGCCGCCAATTGAAGAAATTGATTCTCTTCTGATTAAAATATCTTTACGTCTTTCATCAAAAGCATCAACAATTAGGTTGAACTTATTAAACAAACCGATCTCAAGTCCGATATCTCCTTTGTAAGACTTCTCCCAGGTTAAGTTTTCAATACCTATTAAATTTTCAGTTAAACTACCATAATATGTTCCATTTAATCCGAATCCGGTACCTCCACCTCCACCAATTTGTGTTAAATAAGGGAATCTATTCCCAGTACCTATATTATCATTACCCACAACACCATAAGAACCACGAAGTTTTAAAAGACTGAACGTCTCGGTAAATGGTTTAAAGAAACTTTCATTAGAGATCACCCAGCCTCCGGATACTGAAGGGAAAACTCCAAATTTCTTACCTTTTTCAAAATTCTCGGAACCCGTGTACCCCGCATTCACTTCAAGTAAGTATTTATCCATATAGCCATAGGTAATCCTTCCGGCCAAACTTTGATTACGGAATGGAATGGAGCCAATCACATCCTCAGCTGTACTTTTCAGCCTGTTCCTCATATTATATAAAAACATTCCGCCAAATCGATGATTTCCGAAGGTTCTATCATAATTAATATTCCCCTCTAAATACATCATCCGCTCACCAGCAGAAGATCGACCATAACCTAAAAATTGCTGTCCAATTCTCGTCTGTGTAAACATCAATTCGCCATTACCATCACGACCAATCGCTTGCCAATTGTCGTTTATACCTGATCTTCTGTTATCAAACTGTCCGTAACTGTCAAATGAAAATCTTGCATAAGACGACAAACCAGGAGTGACCACATCCAATTTTTGATTTACAGTAAATACGGATTGAACTGCAGGCCTAAACTCATCAGAGTAGCCATTGTTCTGAACCTCATTTAAAGGATTGGAACCACCATTTGTTGTGGGGCCTGCCCATTTACCATCAGGATATCTTGTAGGATAGGCAACTGGTGTGGTAGCATAAGACTGATACCATAAACTACCTGCAGAAATACCCGGGTAACGGGAATTTACCAACATTGCCCCAAGATTTAGCTGAAGCAAAGTACTTTTAGTCACATTTACATCAATATTACTTCTAAAGTCATATCTCTTAAAATCCAGATTGGGATTAAAACCATTCAAATTTGAAACTTTATATGGGCCCCTCTACCCCTCTTTTTGTGGTAATGATCAATACGCCATTGGCGCCTTTTGCACCATACATTGCTGTTGAAGAGGCATCTTTAAGCAGGGAAATGCTGGAGATATCCTCAGGATCTATGTTATTAAATGAACCCCCAAAATCACTGTTCACATCATCTCGCTGAACACCATCCACGATGATAAGCGGCGAGGTGTTTCCACCGTTAAATGTTCCCAAACCACGAATAGTAAACTGTGAATTATCGTACCCAGGTTCTCCACTTGATTGCATAGAGATAATACCAGCTACTTTTCCGGCCAATGCGTTAGAAAGATTTGCAACCGGGGTTCTCATATCAGCCATATTCACAGAGCTGATGGAACCGGTTACCGTAATCTTTTTCTGGGTACCATAGCCCACTACCACAACCTCCGAAAGCTCATCAACTGCCTCTTTAAGCACCACATTTATGGCATTCTGACCGTTAACAGAAACTTCCTGAGTAATAAAACCAGTGTAAGAAAAAATAAGGATAGCATTAGGCGAAGTAACAGCAATGCTAAAATCTCCATTACTGTTGGTAGTCCCGCCGCCTGTTTCACCCTTTATCCGAACTGTTACACCAGGTATTCCTTTGCCCTGCGGATCCAGCACACGGCCACGTATGTCAATAGCCCGGGCAACAACGGGCTTTATTTTTAAAAGGCCGTTAACCTTTTCTCTAATCACAACAGTTCTGTCCTCAATAGTATAAGACAGGGGCTGGCCGCTGAAAATCTTTTCCAGTACCTCATTCAGTTCCACAGAATTAACTTTGATATCTACCGTCTTTGCGTTTTGCAATAGCTCCTCGGTATATAAAAAATCATAATTGCTTTGTTTTCGTATCTCCTTAAAAATACGCTTAAGGGTCGCTTTTTTTTCCGAAAGCGTGATCCTTTGCGCAAAACCTACTGCACTCACCTGCATCATGGTTGCTATTAATATTACGGTGGTTAGTCGCATAATCAGCAGTAGTTTATTGATATACTTTTTGAGCATACCAAGTTGGTTAGCATAATTTTTATACATTTGTTGGTCTGGTTATTAGCGAGTTGGTTATTGCACTTATTAAAGCTCAATAACAGGTTCGCTGGTTAAAGTTGATTGAATCGCAAGTTTGTTGACTTAGTAATCCAGGCATTAGCCAGTTGTGTTGCAAGCACTTCTGGCTTTTTTTTATTTTCTGTTAGCGAGGGCAGTTTTTACCAAAACAATTCGCTAAACCCAAGATTACTTTATTGATTTTATGTAGTTATTTGGTAACTGTAATCCTCCCTTCTTCAATTATAAAGTGAACCTTATTTGTATATTCTAATTTTCTGAGTACTTGTGACACATTCGCAAAACGACTCACTGTACCGCCAAATTTGTCTTTGGAAACATTTCCTTTAAATGCCACATCTATATTATACCATCGCGAAATCTTTCTCATTACCGATTCGATACTTTCACTATCGAACATAAAGTATCCATTTTTCCAGGCCAAAACCTCATCCATATTTGCCTCGACAATTCTTAACCCATCGTATCCATTTATAGCCTGACTTCCGGGTTTAAGTATTTGCTGTATACCTGAGGCCTTAACCAACACAGATCCTTCCACAAGCGTCGTTTTGGTCAATGGTTCATCAGCATAACTATTGATATTAAAATGAGTTCCCAGAACTTTTATCTCCTGATTTTGTGTCTTAACTATAAAAGGATGGCTTTTATCCTTCGCGACCTCAAAGTAGGCCTCACCTTTTAATTCCACTCGTCTTTCCCTCAGTGCAACGAAAGAGATTGGGTATGTCAATGAAGATGCTGCATTCAAAAACACTTTACTTCCATCTGGTAAAACCACTTGATATTGGCCCCCTCTTGGTGTTTCTATAGTGTTGGGGGCTGCATTTGCAACCTTACCTGGTTCTAAGGTATAAACAATTTTCCCATCGGCTAATTTAGTAACTGTAACACCGGATTGTGGGGGCAGCGCTCCGTTTTTAGCATCAGTAAGAACTATTTTCTTTCCATTCGCTAGGGTGAGTACCGCTTTATTTCCACCAGGAGCTACATCATGAACCAATTTATCAGACTTGGTATCTAGTCTGGACGAATAGTAAAAAGTACCTACACTTAAAGTGATCAGAATGATTGCTGCAGCAGCAAATTTTCTCCAATACAAATTCCTGTCCCGAAGAACAACAATTTTATGCCCTTCTTCACTAATGCTATCTTGTATTTTACCGTAAAGTCTGGTGATTTCATCTAAAGACATTTCTGCCCGATGGTCACTACCTACCAATCTGGAAGCTTCTTCTGCGAGCACAAAATCCCATTCACTTTTATTACTTCCTTCTTCAATGAGCTTAAAAACCCTTTCAAGTTCGGTTTTACTGCATTGATTATTTAAATACCTTGTAAACAGGTGTATGATTTCGTTGTTCAATTTCTCTCCTTTTGTAACTAATACAAATGGGAGTAACGATACATCTATCCTAAAAAAATAATTATTTTATTATTGCAGCCATTAGTACGATTACTGCACTGCGCATAGTGATAAATCCCCTTATTGATTTAAGCGCTTTTACCATTTGATTATTTACTGTGCTCTCAGAAATACCCAGTTCTGTTGCTGCCTGTTTATACGTTAATCCTTGTATGCGACAACGGATAAACACCTCTCTTCTCTGTTCTGGCAAACTTTTTATGGCTTCATTGAATATCGAGCTGCTTTCGCTATAGTCAAGCAGAAGCTCCGTAGCATTTTCCTCGCCAATTACGTTTTTCCGCATCTCCTCCACTATGCTTGTTTCATGTTGGGCCCGTTTTAACAGATTAAGCAGGTGTCTGCGCGCAATAGTATACAGATAGGGTTTAAATGGCTGTTCACAATCTATTTTATCTCTGTTTTCCCAAACCTTAATAAAAGTATCGTGAACAACATCTTCAGCAAGAAGCGAAGACTTTGCTGTTCTTAGCACAAAATATTTTAATTGTTTCACATACAAATAATAAAGACTGCTTAAAGCATCCGCATCACCCTCCCTAAGAAGTGTAACTAGTTTCTTTTCACTGTAATTATTATAAATGTTCATTCGGTTTGGTTCCCAAGCCGAAACTACAAAAAATTAACGCAAATTATATATGTTATTAATTCTCAACCACAACCCTTAACGAGCAGCCACTATTTCTGATGCTCCTGCAAATAACTGCTGTTTCTGGATTTTAAAGCGAAATCCTTTAACAATTCAATTTCCTGAGGGTCGTAAGGTGTAAAGTCACCCCGAAAAAGATCATGCTGCCATACTGCAGGAATAGGATCTGCAGGCCGATGCCCCCACGGCAAGTCTGTTTGCGTTTTACCATTTACAAGGCCCCATAACATACAGCCAACCTTCTCATTATAAAAAACAGCCAGATTATCTTTGATTACCGATCCATTAGGTCTGTTCATCCATTCCGTATTAAATAAGGGTCTGCCCTGCGTTTTAAGTTCCACAATTTGCTTGGTCAGGTCATTTTTATTACCATAATTATGAAAAGAAATAATATCTGAATTTGCAAGCGCAATATCATTCAACCGGTTATCGCCATTCCATATATCAATTGTTATTGGCTGTGAAGGATTGATTTCGCGTGCCCATTTAGCAACCTTTTTAAGCAAGGGAAAACTAGCAGACCCCAGTCCGCCATTTGTGGGTTCGTTGTACAAGTCCCAGATAAAAATGCGTTTATCATCCTTAAAGCGCCCAATTACAGCTTTAACATATTTTTCAATGCGGGGATGGGTAGTAGAATCAACAACCATGCTGTGACCCGGACTTGGCGACCACGCCCAGGCATACCAGCCTTTAAGCGGCTCCGGTTGCTTTCCTACTCTAGGATCATGCTCAATTCCAAAAACACAGTCATCAAACAAAGCAGGCATAAATTTAATATTATGCTTATTGCAAATCGCCAGAAACTTATCCAGGGTATTTAAAAAATATTCCGGATCATCTTCATAAACTGCATACTGAAGTACAGCCCTCAAACAATTAAGTCCGGTTTTCTCTGCCAGGGCAAGTTCCTTATCAATGGTCTTGGCATCAAAACTAGTCTTATCCCACATAGCAGTATAATTAATGGCATAAGCCGGGATATAATTAAAGCCACAATAAAATGGCTGCTTGTTGTACCAATCCCATATTTTCTGCTTTGGCCAGCGTTGATCTGTTTGGGCCGTAACCGGACAAACGAATAGTAACAGCAATAGTAAATTTATTGCATAAGCTATCTTTTTCATTACAAAGTTTAAAAAATTGAGAGCCTTCTATAGCACTAGTGGATTAATTTCTGACTTTACCAAATCGCCAATAGGTGCATTCATCAGCCAACGCTCACGGTCATTTACCTGCCAGCTATTTTTAGGTTCGGCCACCCGTGCGCCTTCAGCGACGTAAATAATAGTCATTACCTCACGCATAATGTCAGATTGGTTACCGGGAGCACTATGAATGGTATTGCCGTAATGCCAGGTTGCGTCTCCGGCCTTCATCGTCGATGAACGCATTATAGGGAAGTCATTATCCTTAACATATTTTTCATATTCAGCTTCCGATTCGTCAGAGATCTCGTAATTAAACACTACCCCTTTTTTATGAGAATCAGACGCAAATGTCAGCATCCCCATTTCTACATTAATATCTACCAAAGGCATCCACATAGTGACGGTATTATGCGTATCCAGTGGCCAATAATACTGATCCTGATGCCACGGAGTAGGTCCACCTCCAGGTTCTTTAAACAGGGCCTGATCATGATAGATACGTACATTTTCTACGCCAAGTAAATCTGCAGCAATTTTCCCCATACGTTTGGCAAGCGTAAATTTCTTCGCTTGTTCATCTACTTCCCACAGATTCATTATCTGCAAAAAAGCTTTACCGTAAGTATCTCTTTCGGCTAAATCTCTCTTTTCGGTATTGAACTTATCAGCAGCTTCTTTTATTACATCTCTGTAAATAAGCACTTCTTCAGCATCAAGTACATTTGGGATTAAAACGTGTCCGTTCTGACGGAATGCAGCAGCCTGTGCATAAGTTATTTCCCGATACTGATCTAATTTAGGCAATTCAATTGTCGACATGGCTCTATTTGATTTAGGTTTACATTTGGTGTTTTCAATTACTAAGTAACTGTTTATCGTTAGTCCGCAAAAGGAGTAAATTGGCCTTTTAATGGTTTTTTTTATCTATTTGCAAGAATAAACCGATAACTTTATGAGAATATGAAATAATTAACATGGCACGAGCCGCATTTGAAGCATTAGACCCATATAATGATAATTCCTTTCTCCTTCGTGAATTCACGGAGTTTACTGCGCCTTATCATTTTCATCCGGAACATGAACTTACACTTATTGTAAAAGGTAAGGGTAATCGTTATGTTGGCAATCATATGGATGTATACAGCTGTGGGGATCTGGTTCTTATAGGCTCAAATCTTCCCCATTGCTGGAAAATTGAAAATAATGAAGAACAAGACAAGGATGTTGCATCGGTAGTTGTTCAATTTAACAATGATTTTTTAGGTACAGATTTCCTGGCCAAGCCAGAGCTATCTCAAATATTACATCTGCTGGAGAGAAGCAAGCATGGAATACAGTTTTTAAATAATACTGCAGAAGAAATAACCAAAAGATTAATTCTTTTGGCCAAACAACCAAATTCTTTTAAGYGACTTATAGAATTTTTAGAAATCTTATATACCCTCGCCATTTCCAAAGAATACAAATTACTCGACAAACAAGAAACAAAGGCGCATCAGTCAGCGAAACCAGAAAGAATCAATATAGTTCTGGGTTACATCATCGACAATTACAAGGATGAAATTTTGCTTGATCAGGCAGCCGCGTTGGTAAATATGACGCCAAACGCTTTTTGCAAGTACTACAAAAAGACCACAAAAAAAACTTTTATAGAAACAGTAACCGACTATCGGATAAATTACGCCATTCAACAACTTGTAAATTCAGATAAATCTATCTCCGACATCTGCTTTGAGAATGGCTTTGGCGACTTATCGCATTTCTATAAACTTTTTAAAAGAAAGATGAAGCTTAGTCCTTTAAAATACCGCAAGGAATTCAGGAAAGATATCGCCTAATTGATCTTCCCATTAGCAGCATCCGGAGTTTGTTTTAAATAAATACGATACAATTCGAAAAAAGTTGGTGCATCCAATAATTCAATTTTAGGATCAATACGCTTTAACTCATCAACCACTTTTACATACCATCCGGGATCTTTTAAAATATTGCGAAACCAATGAAACGGAACCGGCCGTTTCCCTATTCTATCAAGAATATGCTTTGCCGCTTCGGCAGGATCATCCTCATTAACATCATCATCAGCACGCAGCACAGGCATATTCCCATGTAAAGAAGTTAATGGGGTTTTCTGTGGAACTATTCCGTTAGGACTAAACTTAGCATACGCATCCAGTCCTTTTTTATTAAGCCCGGGCGCCTGGCCATCAATAATAAACCCGGTAATGCTTAAGTCCCACTTATCATAATAAGGTTTGTTGTGTGCTACCCAGGCATCAAGGCCATCCGGTAATGCAGAAATTGGTCTGGGCTGCTGCAACATTCCGGGCATTAAGTACCCCGCACCATTATCAGCTGCAGCGAAATAATCATTTTTTGTTGCCGATTCCCTCCTGTATTCCATTGCCATTGGCACTCGCTGCTGTAAAACCGGACTAATGCACCACATCAATGGAATTTTACCGCGCTCGGGACTATCCCATAAAGTAGGCGTAGTTTGAGACACCCATGAAGATGCATCGTAATCACCAACATAGAAAATAAAGAAATTACGCCCTTTAAAATTAACTTTTCCGTCCTCAGTTAAATAACCTCTTTGCTTCAGTTCAGCCTGGGTAACCCACTTTTGTTCATATTTCTTTTTAAGTGGATAATGCTGCCAGAAAGAGGCATTTGCCAGTGCTCCGAAACCAATAGCATCAGCGTCTTTAAACGCGTTATAGGCGCTTATCACAGCAGAATATTCCCATTCGGTCGGCACATCATCGTGACTACCACCGGCATGTTTAGTATATTTAAAAGCCCATGGAGGGAAACCCCCAAGATATGCATAATCCATGCCCTTATTATGCTGATAAGCAGTAAGCAGTAATTCTTTAAGTGTGTTTAGGTCTGTCCCTGTTTTCTGAGTAGGATCATCAGTTGCAGGCTCATCACCCCAAGGGCTCAGGTCAAAGAAAAACCCGCGTTTACTCACAAAAAAATCATGATTGGTAAGCGTATGATGGTTTGGTCCGGCAGCATGCGGATTCTTCATCCACTGCTGATCTACATAATATGCCCCATACTTTGTATTGGTTTTGCCAGCCTTTGTATATTTCTCCATAAACCACAAGTAAGCATCATTTTTTGCCGAACCTGTGGATAAGCGCTTAGTTCCGGGAATATTACCTGATCCTGTAAATAACGACGATCCATTTTTATTTAATAACCAGACCTTAACAGGTAATTTAGGGCCTTGTAATACAAGTTGTGTGTATAAACTATTTTTAGCAGGATCGTAACGAATGGCAATTACATCTTCTTGCCCCGCAACAGAAGAGGCAAYATTACTGGTTGCTGCTACAGTTGGATCATAAACCACCACGCCTTTAATCGCTGACCGGTATGCTTTAACTAAACTAATAACATCCTTATAAACCACAGTATCTCTACTGTTTAACCATTTGTCTTTTTGGCGATATTTATTCCACCAGTACCTGTCAATGTCTATTGACCCATTCTTTACCAAGTAAATATACAGTCTTGGCGATTTGCGGTTCACTATTCCTTGCAGTGTTGAAACTGTATGCACATCATCCCAAGCTGTTTTTACATCTTCAGCGTTACTTAGATCTTTTTCTAAGGTATATCCTAAGTCAAACACACCTATTTTTAGTGATTGAGATTTTACATAGGGAGAGAGCAAAACAAACCACCCCCCAAGGAGCATACTACTGGCTAATTTAAAGGCTGTCATCAGTTGTGTGTTAAACAGTGAATATAAAGAAGTTTTTCAAATTCAGATCCGCCCCGTCTCTTTTAAGTAGCTATCAGTGATATAATTAATGTTGTTTTTACCAGCAAGATTTTAAAGGAAATTTTTGAAGGCAGCAGATGAAAGGCTTTTCTTATCGGAATTTCTGCTTGAAAAAATTAATTGAGATATAATCAAGAATAACCTATATATTTATTTTAAAGTCTCAAAAATATTACAATGTAATGTGTTTTTGACAAATATTGAGCTCAGCCACTAACCAAATAAATTAAAGCTTTATGCCAAAATTCTATATCCAAATTGTAATTCTTTTTCTTCTGTTTTCCTGTACTGGATCAAAAAAAGACAATACAATCTCTGTTGCTGAAAACCCGCTCTTTATCCTACTCGATTCTTCCAATACCAATGTCATGTTTAACAATGTGCTCAAAGAAGATCTTGAAAAAAAAATCGTCGGCTTCTATCAGGGTTTCTACAGCGGTGGTGGTGTAGCTGTTGGCGACCTCAACAATGACGGATTAGATGACATTTACTTCTCTGGCAATATGACCGGAGACAAGCTTTATCGCAATCTCGGTAACATGCGGTTTGCCGATATTACTGAAATTTCAGGCGTAGCTGGACGAACCCCGGGATGGAAAACCGGAGTCAACATGGTAGATGTAAACGGTGACGGGTACATGGATATTTATGTATGTTATGCGGGCAGAGAAGCGGGTCCGGACTCAAAAAACCAGCTCTTTATTAACCAGGGATTAAACAAAGACAGCATACCTACATTTAAAGATGAAGCCGAAGCTTACGGATTGGCTGATCCATCCTACAGTACACAATCAGTCTTCTTTGATTATGACCGTGATGGCGATCTGGATCTCTTTCTTGTAAATGATAATATTAAGGTACTTAGTAATCTGGATGACATTACGATCGAAGAATTAAAAAAACAGGATGATCCGCTTGCGAGCTCTAAACTGCTCAAAAATGAAAATGGACATTTCAAAGATGTAACCAAGCAAGCGGGAATAAATATGTCTACTTTATCGTATGGTCTTGGCGGGGGTGTTGGTGACATCAATGGCGACGGATGGCCTGATATATACCTGTCCAATGACTATGCCATTCCTGACCGAATGTACCTCAACAACGGAAATGGAACATTTACAGATAAACTGCAGAACAACCTGGATCACATTTCATTGTTTTCTATGGGTAACAACATTAGTGATGTCAATAACGATGGCCTTCAAGATATATTCACGCTCGATATGCTTCCTGAAGACAATAAACGCCAAAAGTTATTATCGGGACTGGATAACTATGAAGTATTTAACATCAATTTACGTAACGGTTTTTATTATCAATATATGCGGAATATGCTTCATATAAATAACGGCAACGGCACCTTCAGTGAAGTGGGACAGCTGGCGGGCATCTCCAATACAGACTGGAGCTGGGCGCCCTTGTTTGCTGATTATGATAATGATGGCTGGAAGGATCTTTTTATAACCAATGGTTTTATGCGCGATTTCACTAATATGGACGTGCTTAAATACAATGAGAACTATATGAGAAGCCTCAATGGTCAGGTTGAAGCAAAGGATTTGATCGCTTTACTTAAGAAAGTACCTTCTTCCGATGTAAAGAATTATATCTATAAAAATAATGGTGACCTTACCTTTACCAATAAAGGATTTGACTGGGGAATAAATATACCATCGAACAGTAATGGTGCAGCATACAGTGACCTCGATAATGATGGAGATCTAGATATTATAGTCAATAACATCAATAAGGCAGCTTTCCTCTATCGAAACCAGGGTAGCCCCACAATGCACTACTTAAAAGTAAAGCTAAAAGGTTCAGGTAAAAATACCAGTGGTCTTGGTGCTTTAGTAACTATATTTAATAAAGGACGCCAGCAATGCCTAGAGCAGATGCCATCCAAAGGTTACTTGTCCAGCGTATCTCAAAACCTGCATTTTGGTTTGGGCAAAGAAAAAATGGTTGATTCAGTCAGAATCGTATGGCTTAGCGGAAAGTACCAAGTCCTCACCAATGTTGTAGCAAACAAACAGCTGGTACTTATAGAAAGCGATGCCAAAGACACTTACCAGAGACCAAAGCCATCAAAACCCTTGTTCACCGAAATACCTTCACCAATTGCATCTGCACAGGTTAAGAATGAAATTAATGATTATAAGCGTCAGCCCCTCCTTGTCAATGCACAGTCCTTCACCGGACCATGTATGGCCAAGGGCGACGTGAATGGTGATGGGCTAAGTGATATATTCGTTGGCGGCGACATCAATCAAGCCAGCGCATTATTCATCCAGCAAAAAGGAGGGAAATTCATGAAGAACCAAAAACCCTTTCTAGCCGATACGGCAAGTGAATGCACAGATGCCATATTCTTTGATGCTAATGGAGATAGTCACCCAGATTTGTATGTAGTAAGTGGAGGGTATGGGAGCTTTAAAGACAATGACCCGCTATTTCAGGACAAACTTTATATCAATGATGGCAAAGGCAATTTTACTAAATCAATCAATTCACTTCCAGAAATGCACGTGAGCAAGAGTTGTGCAAGAGTGGGCGATTTTAACGGCGATGGCAGGCCGGATCTGTTTGTGGGGGGCCGTAGCACGACCTMCAAATATCCTGAAACACCAAGGAGCTTTTTGCTGATTAACGATGGAAAGGGTCACTTTTCTAATCAGATTAGAAAAATTGCACCTGATTTGGAGTACATTGGTATGGTTACGGATGCTGGTGTTCTAGACCTAAATAACGATAAGATACAAGACCTTATAGTAATAGGCGACTGGATGCCGGTCACCGCATTCATCAATGATAATGGTAAGCTAAAGAACAGGACAGATAAATATTTTGACAAACAATACAGCGGTTGGTGGAACACCCTGAAGGTTGAAGATCTTAATGGCGATGGCAGGCCGGACCTTGTAGTTGGCAATCTTGGACTTAACAGCCAGTGCCGGGTAAGCGACGACGAACCGGCAGAGATGGTCTACAAAGACTTTGACGATAACGGAGCCATGGACCCGATCCTATGCTTCTACATTATGGGCAAAAGTTATCCTTACCTGACCCGCGACGAGATTCTCGATCAAATGAGCATCATGCGAACACGCTTCCCTGATTATAAAAGTTATGCCGATGCAGGTCTAAATGAAGTTTTCACTGCAGAAGAGCTCAAGGGTTCAAAGATTTTAAAGGCCAATTACCTCAAAACGGTATATTTTGAAAACACCAGTGATGGAAGATTCAAAGAGAAACAATTGCCACTACAGGCACAGTTCGCCCCGGTTTATACCATCACCTGCCTAGACTACGACGGCGACGGGAATAAAGACTTGCTTTTATGTGGTAATATCAACCAGTCTCGCATTCGCTTTGGAAAATATGATGCCAACCACGGTGTAGTGCTAAAAGGCAATGGAAAAGGCACATTTAAATATGTTCCTGAACTGCAAAGTGGTCTTAGTCTAAAAGGCGATGTAAGAAGTACCCTTACCATAAACAATACGCTACTAATTGGAATTAACCAGCAGAAGCTAAGGGCATTCCGGTTTAATCAAAACTAGCCAGCGTTGCGTGTACAAAAAAGTTCATACTATCGGCAAGTTTACCTCGGTATTTCTAAAACAAGTGACAGTGAAATAATTAATGAAATTTTGACAAAAACAGGCAATCCTTTATCAACTGGGGATTGCCTGTTTAATTAGAAAATACAAATTATTACCCTTTTACAGCAAATGCACCTGGCTGATAATCTCCTGCCGGAGTACGAAAAGCAATATTAAGGCGATTGTAACTGTTAATTGTATTTACTGCTATTGTCAAGTCTATCAGTTCCTCTTCAGTAAACTGCTGTATTGCTTCATTATATACTTCATCAGAAACATCACCTCCTGTTATCCTTGTTACTGCCTCGGCCCACGCCAATGCAGCACGCTCACGCGCGGTATACAGCGGAGCATCACGCCATGCATTCAACACATACAGTCGTTGCTCGGTTTCACCTTCTATGCGCAAATCTTTTGAATGCATATCCAAGCAAAATGCACATCCATTAATTTGAGATACCCTAAAATAAATCAAGTTTAAAAGTTTCTTTTCAACCGGAGATTTAGCAAGATAACTCCCTAAACCATACATTGCTTTTATAGCATTCTGTCCTTTTGCGAATAAATTGATTCTTTGTTCCATTTTCTTTTGATCTAAATTGTAATACAATAGTTGTTTTATACCGCTATGACAATTGAGATTTCAGAAATAGGACATCAAATAAAAAATATTTTCTGTTTTTATTATCTATACCCTCCATTTAGAAGATTAGCAAAGAAAACTGCATTTAAAAACAGCCTGCTTGTTCCTAGCCAATAGCCACGATAAGTTGGGTCATCAGCAAACAAAACCACTTCACCGCTTCCACTTGCCGTGGCAATAATGGCCGCAGAATTGGCTACTTTACCAATATTTGTTTTTGATGAATACCCATTAATAAAGGGCTTACTGGTGTACTGGGCCACTGTAGCATATTTGTTTGCGCTAGGTAGTAACAAGGTAGGTCCATTTTTATTGATGAATAACTTTCTATCAGTTATACCAAATGCTATCGGATGTGAAATATCAAGATCTGCCTGAAAAATTGCACCGTTAATTCGTCTCGATCCCTCTACATCTTCTTGTCTGGCATAATCAAGCCTTTCTACTTCTGGTTTGGCAGGAGCATCTTTAGCCCCTCCCGCCGGCGCCTTCTCTTTTACTATTGCCTGAGATGATACCAAAGGAGTTTCTCCTCTTCTTGTGAAAGCCTCTGTTTCTGATAATCTTTCTTTTACAATTTCATTCTGTACAGCCCATGCTGTTGCATTTTGAAAAGTAATTAATGTTCCTCCTTCATTTACCCATGCCTTGATCTTACCTACTGTTTCTTTGTCCCATGCACTATAATTACCACCGGGTAAAACCAAGGTATTATAACGACCTAAAGATGCTCTTGAAAAACTAGCCAGATCAATTTTAGTAACCGGCAAATTAAGTTGTTGATTAAGCAGGAACCATACCTGTCCGGCTTCAGATGAAGTTACCCCTTGCCCAAAAGCTAAAGCTACTTCCGGTTTTCTTACTGCTTTAATATTGCTGCTACCAAGATCTATCCCTTCTGCACTAAATCCACTTGTAACAGATAAAATGTTGATATTAGTTTCTGCAGCTACAGTCTGTAATGCACTATACAGAGAATCAGCTGAAAGAGTTTGCCCTACTACCGGAACAACTAACGACCCATTTCCAAATGCCCGCTTACCAGAAGGAGTATTTGCAGAAAAACCTTTAAAGGCTGTTTTAACGAGCACATTTTTCAGCTGCAATTGATAAAGTGCTTTGCTAGCATTGTAATCGCTGTAGTTAATCAAGTAAGCATAAGGAGACTTTCCGCCTTCAACAGCACCCTTGCCAGGGATTAAAGCAGTAACCTGATTACCTTTTGCAATTGCCACATTTAGTTTAGCATATTTTAAACCATAAGCATGAATAATGCTCCATCCTGTATTGTCATAAAAAATACTGTCTTTTAAAACGTTCTCTTCAAAAATAGAGTGTACCAGTAAGAAATTTGGTTGGGCTGATGGCACCACATAAGCCTTTCCTTTTTCAAATGTTTTGCCATCATGAGTGGTGTTATCGGAGAGTTCATAAACATTGATATGATGCTGCAGCAACAGGCCTAAAAACTTTTGAGTTAAATTAACATCCTTACTATCACCAAAAACAAATGTCTTTGCCGGATTTTTCTGTCCTTGCTCCAGCGCATACTTAAAAAAATCCTTTTGAACTTTAAATAGGCCCGCTTTCTCCGCAACAGAACCTCTTATTGTTGAAAAACTTGTGGCCAGATGATTTCTGATAGTGAAAGCAAAAGTAAGTGGGCCGTTGCTCGACTCCTGTAAGATCCCCCTGGAGCTTGCCTGCTCAAATGTAGCTGCAACAGAACCAAAGAATTTAGGATATGTAGAACCATAAATTGGCGAAAGATTATCATAATTTTCTTTGGTAAAGTAGAACGACCCAATATCATCTAAAGCTTTAGCATGGTATTTAGCTAAAACAACATTAAAATCGTAAATAAATTGGGGTATTACCGGGCTCTCGTGGCGCTTCGGACTTGGTTCAAAATAATAAGTTGCGTTTGTTCCCTGTTCATGAAAATCAATTTGAACATTCGGATACCATTTATGAAAAAACACAAGGCGATTGCGGCTCTCAATCTGAACAAGATTTAACCAATCTCTGTTTAAATCTGTAAAATAATGATTGGTACGCCCATTTGGCCATGCTTCTTGATGTTCCTTATCTATTGGATCGCCAACAGCTGGAAACGAGTGATAAGCATTGTGCCAATTTGCGGCCCTGTCTCTTCCATCTGGATTCAATGCCGGATCTATAAAAATAACCGATTCATCTAACCATTTTTTCGTTTCTGCATCCTGGCTTGCCGCTAAATAATATCCGGCAAGTAAGCTTACCTCCGTACTARAAGTCTCGTTACCATGTACACCATAACCTAGATGCACTATCACAGGTGCATTACTACTTAGCGCAGGTTTTGAAGGATCTACCTGGTTCAGGTGATCCTGCCTTATTTGTTCCAGATTAGTATAGTTTGCCGGAGAAGTTATAGTTACTATAATTTGCTCTCTTTGTTCATATGTTTTACCTATAGATTCAACATGAACACGATCACTTATTTTTGCCAGTTCTCTGAAATAATCGACCACCCTTTCATATCTGGTAAAGTAAGATCCAATCGGATAGCCAAGGTATTGTTCCGGACTAGGTACTTTAGCATCTAAAGCAGTTGCTTTAGGAAAGTAATAATTATTTTGGGCAAATGTGTGTTGAACCAGCAGCATTAAAAATACGATCAATATCTTACTGGATTTATAGATTATTTTCATCATTATTTAAGTTAATAGATTAATTAATATCCTGGATTTTGTGTTACATCTGGGTCTGATAAAACATCAGAATACGGAATTGGAAACAACCAGTAGTTCTTATTGGTTAAACCCAATACTACTCCTGCCCTTTCGGTTCTTACCAGATCAAACCATCGATGAGCTTCAAAAGCAAACTCAATCCCATTTTCGTCTTCGATAGCTTTAATAAGATCTGCTTGGGTTACCGCTGTCGTTTCTGGTACATCAGCTCTTTTTCTTATCGCATTTAAATCTCCGGCTGCCCCTGTCAAATTATTTTGCTGTGCCCTTGCTTCGGCACGTATCAGATACAATTCTGCAATTCGAATTAAATATGATGGATCAGTACTTGTAGATGTTGTATTATACAACACGCCATATACCGTAGCCCCGCTACCAGCTATTAAGGCGTTGCGGGTACCGCCTATTGCCGGATTATTTAATTTTGCMACTAATGCATCCGAAGGCTTTAAAGTAAACTGTCCTCCGGCCGAACTTGGATACCATAAATTCCAGTAGCTATTCCGGTCGTTAACTGAGTAAGCAAGCTCAAATACCGACTCGGCACTTTGAAAAGGTGCTGTAAAAAACGACTTATATGGTTTTACCAAAGAATACTTCGTATTATCTATAACCAGCGTAGCATACTTCTCTGCATCGGCCCATTGTTTCCTATATAAATGGAGTCTGGCTCTAAGTGCTCTTGCAGTACTTTTTTGTGCCCGGTTACGGGTTGTCGCATCCTCCGGAAGAAGCTCTTCAGCTTTAACCAGATCTGCTAAAACCTGATCATAAGTTTGATCCAGCGTACTACGCTTAATGCCTTTCAAAACGGTAAGATCTGTAGTTGGCTTTAATTGGAGCTGAATGCCACCCCAGCCTCTTGCAAGATCAAAGAAAGACAATGCGCGAATAAAGTAAGCCTCTCCAAGAATTTTATTCTTTTCTGCAGCGGTCAGCAATGGGTCTGCTACCCCCGGCACGTACGTAATTACACTATTAGCAGAATTTATTGTTTTATAAATATTCTGATAAGCCGCTACCGTAATTACATTATCTGTAGGAACTGCATTTTGATCTAACTGGAGGTATTCACTTAAGGTTCCATTAAAGATAACATTGTCTGTGGTGATGGTACCTAGCGTTGGGTAGTTCGAGGCATAGTATCCCTGAAGACGATCATATGTACCAATTACGGCTGCACGCGCGGTGCTTACATCAGTAATAGAACTTTCTGTTGGCAAAGAGTTATTTGGTACTTCTTCCAGGTATTTTTTGCAAGATGCTAAAAAGAAAATAACAGCAATGAGGACTGTATTTTTGATATATGTTGCTTTCATTTTTTCTAGATTTTAATCATTAAAAGGTTACGTTGGCACCGATCTGGAAAGTGCGGGGCTGAGGGACAGTTGCCCAATCATAACCTGCCGTATTCTGGTTATTACTTTGAGAACTTACTTCAGGATCCAGACCGCCATAATTGGTAAAGGTTAAAAGATTGGTAGCCTGAGCATATAATCTGATCCTGCTTATGTTAATCTTTTTCAAAACCGCAACTGGCAAAGTATATCCCAGGGTCAGGGTTTTTAATCTGATGAACGAACCATCTTCAAGATACCTGGAACTTAAGCTTGCTACATTCCCGCCATAATTATTGGCTGCACCTCCATTTTCAGTAGGATTCGAACTGTATGTAGTCAATCTTGGAATATCAGTGATATCCCCTTCCTTTTGCCAGCGATCTAACTGACGCGGTAAAAAGCCAATATTAGCCTGAGTTCCTCCATGAACCATGAAGAAATCATTCATATTCATAATCTTGTTACCTTGCTGAAAATAAACGAAGAAGCTCAGATCGAAGCTCTTATAGCTTAAATTATTGGTTAAACCTCCGGTATATTTTGGCAATGCATTGCCTACTATTTGTCTATCGGCAGAAGTGATCAGACCATCCTTATTTACATCTTCATAAACGGCATTACCCGTTTTAGGATCAACGTATAACTGTTTGTACAACTGGAAGGAATTAACCGAATGACCTTGTCTTAGAATTGAAATATTTCTGCCCGAAGCGCCTAAGCTGATATCTGAAGCAAGTTTTTCGATCTTATTATTGTTAAAAGAGATATTAAAATTGGTTGTCCATTTAAAATCTGTTGATGCCACATTCGTGGAATTGATGCCCAATTCAAATCCTTTATTACGTACCGAACCATAATTTTGCAGGTAGCTGGCAAAGCCTGAGCGGTAAGGAACAGGAACGTTTAATAACAAATCATAGGTATATTTATTATAGTAATCTGCCACAATGCTTAGCCTGTTCTTGAAAAACCCGAACTCGGCTCCAACATTAAACTGACGAGTAGTTTCCCAGGTAAGGTCTGGATTAGCAAGTTGCGAAGGGGATATTCCGGGTTGCTCCAGGTAATTTGCTCCTGACGACCATAAACCTTGTGCTGCATAGGAGCCAATTCCGTTTTGATTTCCAGAAAGCCCAAGACTGGCCCTAAGTTTTAATTCATCAAATACATTCAGATTTTTAATAAAATCTTCCTGCCCAGCACGCCATGCTACACCTCCAGAGGGGAAATATCCCCAACGTTTGTTTATCCCGAATTTTGAAGATCCATCGGCACGGATACTTCCATCAATTGTATACTTCCCATTATAGGTATAACTTACCTTACTAAAGAAAGATAACAGTTTGGATTCAGCTCTGGAAGAAGTACCGGAGCGAGTTGCTGCAACAGAGACAGAACGAAGGCTGTTTGCCGCAAAACCAGTTCCGGTAGCAGCTGTGCTTTCATTTAATACCGTATTTATGGTATTACCAACCAATGCATTAATATTGTGCTTACCATCTTCACCAAAAGATTTCACAAAATTCAATACCTGCTCATTAGTTAAAACAAGGTTCTTTGTTTCTGTTGATGAAGCTGAACCATTAGCGGCAATACCTGCACTGATTAGTGTACTAGAATAGCTGTTGTCATATTCACTGCTATTATCTAAACTCCAGCTACTGCGTAATTTAAGTCCTGGAACTATTGAATACTCACCATAAACATTGCCAATAGTACGCCACCCTACCGCTTTACTATCGAGGTTTTCTATTAATGCAAGATGATTGTCAAAGCTACCATACCTGGCATATGTACCATCCTCTTTAAATATTGGAAGGTATGATCTCGGAAATAATGCCGAATTGATAACTCCTTGAGGATTGTTGTCACTTCCGCTCAAGTTCCTGTTTGATCTGGTAAAGTTAATACTGGTACCAATCTTTAATCTGTCGGTTAAATAATTATCATAGTTTAACCTGGCCGAATAACGGGTATAGTCTGATGGTTTTACTATGGATTCCTGATCTAAGTAACCAAGCCCAACATAATAAGTGCTTTTATCTGTACCCCCTTGTGTAGATACCTCGTAATTTGAGGTACGGGCAGTACGAAACAGACCACTGATCCTATCATATGTCGGTTGGGTTTCTGGATTCGGAAAAGGCAAAACCACTGCAGAAAGATCTTCGCCTTTATCAATAGCGGTATTAATTCTGGATTCATTAGTCAACAAGGCTACTTCCGGCCCTGTAGCTACTTCAAACTTATTGATAGCAGTCGACCATCCCTGAAAAGAATTTAAATTTATCTTTGCACTAGTGTTTCGCTTTCCTCTTTTGGTTGTTACAATAATTACTCCATTTGCCCCTAATGAACCATATATTGCTGTTGCATTCGCATCCTTTAGAATTTGTATGTCTTCTATATCAGATGGATTCAAATCAGCGATTGGATTGGAAGCCTGCTGGTTACCTAATCCTGCGGAGATAGGATCAGAATTACTTATAAATACGCCATCAATTATATAAAGTGGATCTACAGAAGCATTGATCGAATTGTTTCCCCGAACTCTAAAGGTAATACCACCACCGGGTACGCCAGAATTTGAAGACACCTGTACGCCTGTAGCTTTCCCTTGTAACAGCTGATTAAATCCTCCCGATGGCTGATCCTGGACAACACTCCCACTAACACTGGTAATCGAGCTTGCTATATATTTACGTTCCTGAGAACTGTAACCCGTAACTACTATTTCATTTAGTTCACTAAGGTTTTCTTTTAAAAGGATTTCTACAGGGCTCCCTTTAGCAGTAATTTCCTGTTGTACAAACCCAATAAAACTTACTACAAGTGTGTACGGAAAGGTTTGTCCGGTTACAAAACTGAATTTACCATTCTCATCTGCGGCAACAGAATGAGTAGTCCCTTTTATTTTTATTACAGCACCCGGAAGGGGTTGTTTTGTTGTGGCATCTAACACAATACCATTTAATTTTGATTTAATTGTTGGTGCACCTACCTGTGCGGCTGCAACATGTGCCCATAATACACAAATGAGCAGGTATGCGCTTCTTTTATATAAATGCTTCATTTTAAAAGTTTAAAAAAGTAATGACATGCGAGTCCCCTTACCTCCTCTTTGAGTGGCATAATTGTGGAATCTAAAAATTTAAAGGTGATCGAAAATCTGCCTAAACAATCAGGCGAAATCCCCTAACAACAACGGCAACACTTGGAGAAGTTGCCCGAAAATAATGATGCTGATTGAAGCCTCACCATTGGAAAATAATGATCAGATTTAGAAGTACTGAGCGACTTGTTTTGAAGTAAAATTGCGTTCATGATTAAATAGTATATTAAATCTATAGAATTAATATACAAATAAAGCAATAAATCATAACATCCGCAATTTTTTATTTAAACTATAGGAACATTAACTAAGAAGAATTGAGATTTATACGCTAAAAGTGTAAAATTTCTGAACCACAACATTCTTTTTATCGTTTCCAGCACAATAATTGTTGTCTTAAATTTTTAATTCAGTATCTTACTTAATCCGAAATTTATGCACAAAAAACTACCAGTACCTTTATGGACCATCTTATCTCCAATCGTTGCCTGGCTAGCCTATTTTGGCAGTTCATTGGATCTGGGGATTTTCTATACATTCTTTCTTGCAGCCGTACTCATTGCCGCAGTACTTGCCGCAGTCCATCATGCTGAGGTTGTTGCTCATCGGGTTGGTGAACCCTTCGGCACTTTGCTGCTTGCACTGGCCATTACCGTTATCGAGGTTGCGCTGATCGTTTCTTTAATGTTAACAGGTGGCCCCGATACCGCGGCACTTGCCCGCGATACGGTTCTGGCCGCTGTAATGATTATTTTAACTGGAATTATTGGTCTGTGCCTACTTGTAGGGGGAGCCAAGTTTAAAGAACAGGTGTTTAGTTTACCAGGGGTAAGTGCGGCTGTGGTTACCCTTACAGCAATACTGGTACTCACGCTGATTCTTCCAAATTATACCACAAGCAAGGCAGGTCCTGAATACACCCCTATCCAACTCATTTTTGTAGCTGTGGTATGTCTGGTGTTGTATGGTGCTTTTGTAATGGTTCAAACCATCAGGCATCGCGATTTCTTTTTACCTCCCGATGCAGATGGCGACGAAGAGGTGCACGCTGAACCGCCAACCAATAAAGTTGCTCTTTTAAGTACTTTCTTATTGCTTTTATGCCTGGGTATTGTAGTATTGCTCGCAAAGGCTCTGGCACCCGATATAGAAAATGCGGTCATCAACTTTGGAGCACCAAAGTCATTGGTAGGGGTCATCATTGCCGCAGTAGTGTTACTGCCAGAGGGGCTTGCAGCCTATCGCGCAGCCAGAAAGAACCGTTTACAAACAAGTCTTAACCTGGCGTTAGGATCTGCACTGGCCAGTATCGGTTTAACCATTCCGGCTGTGGCAATCGTATCCATGGTAACAGGAATGACCATTACTTTAGGAATTGACATGAAGGCTACCGTATTACTCTTGCTGGCACAGTTTACAATCATGCTTTCGCTGGCTACGGGCAAAACTAATATCTTACAGGGAGTGGTTTTACTGGTCATATTTGCGGTCTATCTTTTCACGATAATAGCCCCATAATTTATTTAAATGGGTTACCTTTTTAGGGCAAGGGTATTAATTAATGAACAAAACTTGTATCTAAAACAAAATTATTATGAAAACCCTATTCAAATTTGGCTTTTTAGCTTTAGCAATATCTTTATCAGTTGCCGCTTGTACTTCAGAAAAAAAAGCAGATGCTACAGATTCTACAATGACTGATACTTCTATGACCACAATGGACACTACTGTAACTGATTCAGCTGCTATCGATACCGCTGTGAAGACGCAATAAAAAAATAAGTTCACTACCTAAGCAAAAGCGCCTGCTCATTAATTGAACAGGCGCTTTTGCTTTAATTTAAATATCCACTCAACTAATTTATACCGGACCTATTTTTTCTTTTTGGAGGATTTGGCCAGCGGATTAAACTCCAGGCAGAGACTCAGCCAATGCCTCAGCTCCTGCTGCTTCTCTACATCAGTATCATCTACATACACAAAGTCTTTCATGGTTCGTCCATTGTTGATCATCTGCCTGCAATTGCTATCTTCCAATTTTTCCTCTGCTTTGCTTGCTCCAATGCGGCATAATAAACCTGAACTGGTTACACATATACACATCTTTTCATCAACCATAAAGCAAATCCCGCTAAACATTGCTTTTTCTGTCACGTCATCCCGATCTTCAAGTAACTCGCGGACACGGTTCGCTAATCGTTCATTATAACTCATAAACTATTTTACGTTTAACTCAATGGTAAAAATACCATTCCTTTACCTAAATCACAACGGTGCACAGACATGTTAAACCGAATGAATAAACGAGGATGAATTAAAGAGTACGCAGATAAAGAAGACAAGCACTCCAAAAGAATTGAACTCACGGCTAAAGGAGAACACGTATCCGAGTATGATATTACCGGACTAAAAAAAATGCAATCCTGATCATGAACGGGTTCACTGCAGATGACAAAGACTTATGTATTCAATTGTTAAAAAATGTTGAAATAAAATTCTCAGCCCTATGGTAAAAACATAAAGGGAAAGTGTTTGATGAGATATACAAAGAAATCATGGATATGGTTTGGAAATGCCGCTCATTTATATTTACGCGAGACAAATGTATATCCCCCTTCAAATGAATTAATGGTTATCTTTTGATCACACAATAAATTCCTCAGTTGGTTATATTTGTTTATGGACTTACTGATCAAAACCATTCAAAATTATATTCCACTTTCATCAACCGATGAGGAAATTATACGAAAACTATTTCGCGAGCGAAAACTGAAAAAAGGCGAACATTTACTGGAAGCCGGCAATGTCTGCAGAAATATTATTTTCATTGAAAAGGGACTGGTGCGTTACTACAACAATAAGGACGGGGAAGAGCAAACCGGTTATTTTAACAAGGAGGGGGAATTTGTTTGTGACTACCCCAGCTTTTTACCACAGCAGCCATCATTAACGAACATACAAGCATTGGAAGAAACCACTGTTTATACCATTAGCCATGCCAATATGCAGTTGTTTTATCAGCAAGTAGAGCATGGCGAACGATTTGGGAGACTGGCCATTGAATATGTTTTTGTGAATGTGATCAACCAGATTACCTCACTCTACAATGATCCTGCGGAGCTACGCTATCAGCAGTTTCTTTCCAGGTTCCAGGATATCGGGCAGCGCATACCGCAATATTATATTGCCTCCTATATAGGCATCAAACCACCGTCTTTAAGCCGAATTCGAAAACGTATGGTGGAGTAGCATTAATTAACCTGGGTGAATGAACCCAGCCATTTCATTGGTGAACTTTGTGTTATTAAATACTAAATAACATGAAAACAAAAAATGAAATCACCAGCTGGGGTATCCGCTCAGTATCCTACTGGATGACCATGCTGATTGCCCTGGGCATTATCTTTGTAGGCATCCGGTTTATTGCCATTCCCCAGACCGCCGCACAGGCATTTGGCATCCCTTTTTCCAACACTCAGGACCTCGTTTTTGGAAGAATAAAAGGAATCCGCGATATCTTTTCGGGGATAGTACTTCTGCCATTACTTTTATTACGCATGAGGGTAGCAACCGCTTATGTTTTTACTGTCGCCATCATTATCCCTGCAACAGACTGCCTACTGGTCTTGTTGACCAATGGACTGGATGTTCCGCATATGCTAATCCATGGCTTAACAGCAGTCTACATGGCCTTAACCAGCTTTTTACTGTTCAGTGCTAAACAAAAAGCAACAATCTGATATGAATACACTAATTTTAATGCAGGGCTTACTCATCATGCATCTCAGCGGCCTCACGCTGCTAGCAGGAACCACCGTTGCGGATTATGTTACCTTCCGTACTTTTTCCAGCCAGTTTAAAACCCAGGGCAAACCCTCCGACAGCCTGCTAAACCTGATGTCGAGGCTTGCGATAGTTTTAGCAATAGGCGGCAGTTTACTACTGGTTTCCGGTGTAGGTCTGATGGCGGTTACCCATGGTGTTTTCATGCATCAATTGTGGTTCAAAATTAAACTAGCTCTTATTCTGGTACTTGTACTCAACGGCTTCCTGGTTGGAAATAGGCAGCTCGAAAAGTTAAAGAAGGGTGTAAAGCAAAGCACCGCCCCTACGGATCAAATGGTGAAAGACGCTTCATTTCGGTTGAATATTTTCTATCTGCTGCAGCTGGCGATATTCCTGTTTGTCATTATCCTGGCCGTTTTCAAGATTAACTAACACTGCAGATTGCAGGGAGTATTTGAGAATAGCGCTAAAACAAATACAGATGTCCGGATTTGCCGGGCTAGTTCTTGCGAATCACCAAGTGGGCAAGTGCAGGATCACCCATCATTCGCTGTACCTCGGACCGGACAATGTCCTGCACCTCCTGTTTGATCTGCAGATAATTCTTTTGGACCATACTAGAATTGACCGTTCTGATCACAGGGATAGGGACATAAGCCTTCTCTTCCTTATTCAGGGCATCGAAATCATTCTGTATCTTGCCATGAAAGGCCTTTAAAATAATTTTTTGATCCGGGATATCGGCAACCATACCTACGAATTCCCCGCTGGAAAGGGACGCAATTCTGGAGGCCGGAACGGCAAATTCCAGTTGCTTGCTTTTGCTGATGGAAGTATCTCCACTATTAATTGACATGCTTTGGCGGTCCTGCATGATCTTACCAATGCGTTCACTCAGCTGCTTGGCGGTATCCCCGGTCACCTGCCCGGCAATGATGTTGCCCACCGTACTCATGATCACGTCGGCCTGTTCCCGGCCGTAATCCTTACGCAGCTGGCTGGCATCCTGAATGCCCAGACACACCCCGATTTTATTACTCCTGCCAGTCGCAATGGTAGGAATGATATCGGTAGTCAGCGTTGGAAACTCATCGAAGATCAGCATGGATTTTAGCTTATTCTTCTGATTGATGATTTTTAGCAAGCGGTTAACGTACAAGGAAAGCACTGCCCCGTAGGTCTGGATCTTCTGTGGATTGTTTCCCATACAAATGACCTTCGGATGCTCGGGATTATTGATGTCCAGGCTAAAATCATTTCCGGACAGCACATAGTAAAGCTGAGGAGATGATAACCTGGCCAGGGCAATCTTAGCCGAAGCAATCTGCCCTTCGAGTTGCTCCATGACATCATTCAGGTAGGCATTTACAAATGGGTTAATCAAAACTTCTATTTCCTTCTCCAGACGCATTACCGTAAACAAACTGTCATAATCCAGCTGAATCAATTCAATGGCATGTGGCAAAGTACAATAGGCGCCGTTTTGGTATTTACGTAAAAACCAAATGATTGCAGTCACAAAATTAATTGGGGACTCCACAAAAAAATCTCCTTGCTTTTTCTGCCACTCCCGGTTCAGTCCCAACAGAATGGTACGGGCAGATTCTGAGGCGTCGGTGATGTCAACCATTCCCAGCGGATCAAATACGTTTCCCCGATGACATCGCGACAAGTCATCAAAATTGATAAAAATACATTCGGGTTTACCCTGATAACGGTCCTTATGCTTCAACCAATGGTTGTAGGCAATTAATGATAGATCTGGAAATTTGAAATCGTAGACCAGCATGGAATAAGGTGAAGCTTTAGCCAATGCCTGAGTGATGAATTCCCGGATACAAAAAGCCGACTTACCTGAACCAGGATTGCCCAGCACAATGGTCGCCCTTGCCGGGGAGATCACATTGATATAGCCCTTTCGCTCCTTCCCTTTCAACTTATATCTGGTGGGCAAATTAATGGAAAACTCATTCACCAAAAGGCGCTCTTCCTGCGGAAAGCTCTCCTGATCGCTATTGAAAATATCTCCGCTTAGTTTGTCTTTGATCACCCTGGAAAATAGTGTCGCACCAGTCAGGATCAGTAAATACCCTATGGAAGTCAACCCGATATACAGCGTAGCCCGCCAATGCAGACTCAGCTCGCACGCCAGAACCAGGGCGCTGAGAAAATACAGCAGCAGGCCGGTGAACAAATAGGCAAGGCCGGTTTTGGGACTTAATTTTTCATCCTTTCTGCCACTTACCCCCAGTAAAGAAATGAACAGAAAGCCCAAAGCAACAAGCTTGGATCTATGGAAATCGTCAAACAACCCAGAATGCGCGATATTGACCATTACCCGGTCAGTGAAAGCACTGACAAAGCCCCAAAAATCAAAAGCTAAGTAGCCATAATAATAAAAGTGTAAAAGCAGGATACTGATAGAAATGAATCTGGTCATATCCAAGATCTTTCTCATTGCCTGCTCATTCTCTCCTGTTTGCATTGCCATAATTCCTCTTTAATGTTTAACCGCTCGCTTTCTTCCCCGCTGTTTCCGCTTCGTTTTTACAACAGAAACCGAAAGATGATCTTGTTGGGGCTGTATTTGCGATAGATCGACCAGCGCCGATGAACCATCCACAGGCAAATCATACTGCGAGTCACCAGCATGCACGCCCTGAACTTTCTCAAATTCCACAGCACGGTGAACATTATCGCCCAACCTGCTCAATATCCCTTCAGCACCATAGGCACTAGCTAAGTCTACTCCTTTGAATACACACTTATTCCGGTGATCAACATAAATCACGTCTTGCAATCTCTTATCCTGATCACCTTTAAATACCACATCGATTGCCTTTGTTTTCAGCGATGCCGAGAATGCTGCTGTATCACGAATTTTCACATTGTCTAGCACAAGATCTATTTCATAGAGAATTCTTCCTTCCAGGCCCAACTTAAGCGGCACATTCTTTTTAAATCTTTCTTCAAGGCGATTTAATCCAGGATTGAATGGTAAAGAACTGGCTTTGACCGGCACGCCTATCCGATTACCTGACCCGTCGAGTAAACGATAAATTAGTCCCCTATTTTTAAACAGCCTGGATCCTTCCTTACCCTGTTCCGCCCGAACATTATACAAGCCCAGGACTGTATTTAACTCTGCAAATGAGGTAAAAAGATATTCATTAAGCACGCTTTCCAACACGCGGGCAATACTACCGAACGTTGGCGATTTGCCATAGGTTAGTTTTGAAAGCTGCTGGGGGTACAAAGCGTCACCCGAGTCCTTTACTGCTGTGCTGGTAGTCAGCGCAAAACGGGTCCGGATCTGTTTAAGCAGCGACTGAAAATGGGGCGCTTTCGTATATAGATTAATTCGCTTACCATCAGCCTGTATATTGGTGGTTAAAATATGCAGGTGTGGATGTGCCGCGTCCAGATGTTCATATACCAAATAGGGCTGGTTCCCAAAACCAATCTCCTGCATATAAAATTTTGCAATCTCCTGCAAAAGACTCGGGCTAAGCTGGTTTGCCGGATCAAAGTTCAAAAAGATGTGCAGGCCATTTATTTTAGTGCGCGGGTTTAACGCAGCCATTTTTTCCAGCATTCCCAGTCGGTCAGACTGATTCAATTCAGAAAGTTTGCGCGGGTAATTTTCGGCCATCAGGCAGGTTGCAGCCCCCGAGCACAGCTTAAGCTCGTTGTAGTAGAAACTTCCACTTAAGGATTTAATCGTATTTATGAATGCAACCATTTCTCAGCAGTTGAATTGATGAATACATTTATTTCCTCAATGTTTTTCAACAATTTTCGTCGATCCATTTCATAATTTAAAAGCCAAGTTTGGAATTGCGGAATGCTGGCCATGGTATGCAGTTTTTGAACCGCCTGATCGAAGTGAATTGCCACATCATTTAAGCCCTGCCTTAAAGCCACCAGTTCAACAAAAATATCTTGCAGCGACTGGTTTCTTACGGCTGCAATCATGGGTTTCCCCAGTAAAATTGCCCGTGCATATTCACTAAAATTCCTGTGGGTTGTGCCCGCAAAATTTTTCTGCAGCAGGTCTTGTTCCCCTGCAGTTAACCGCACCGCACAGCGTTTGTTTCTATTATTTTTCTTGCTTCTCATTCCTACATTCTTAAACAACATTAAAAAACCATTATGGAGTTTAGCGCCTCTAACCTAAAGATTTCGCTAACTGAAGATCAGCCAACCCTTTTGCGTAGCATTTACGCTGGCTTATCACACAAAAGTAAGGTTGATAAATACCAGAAAACGACCCAGCATAAATTCTAAAGAGGATTAACCCCATATTAAAAATTAACATTGACGGCCAGAACAACGTCAGTGAGACTTTAGGCTAAGATTCAACCGTGGCCAAAAGAGAAATGAGGAAATAGCCAGGAGATGGTCGCTCATCCCTCTTGAATTCTAAATAGGTTATTCTCCAGGCAACAGATGACCTTTGCTGCTGCGAACCTAAAAGAAGAATTCAACTATGGGAGAATACATAAAATACAAAAACAGCGTCATCAAACTGGGTACCTGCGAAAGTCTCTATTATGCCTCGTATCCAAAATATGTCCAGGCACTGGAATCCGGTCAGCTCAAACAGGAGCCGGGAAACCTTCCCCCTGAAAAATACGCCGGGGCGGACATGGGTTTCCTTTTTCGCTTTCCTTTTCCAGATGAAGATCATTTGAAACTGGGAGAAGTAAAAGATTACAGGCGCGGGATCCCCGTAACCATTACAGATCCGACCATACTTGAAAACTCTTTCTCTTGCAACCAGCCAGCCTGTCCCAGGGAAATTGAGCTTACCCAGCAAAAGCTGGTACATCGGTATTCAGATGGCCAGCTTTGCCTGGTACTGGTTTACCGGGATCCTTACCTTGGCAGCTCTTTCCGTGTGGAAGAGGATGCGGTTATAAAGCAACTCCTCAAACAACTGATCAGAAACAACATTGTTATGGAAACGGATTCCCCAAAAAAAGTGTTTTACCGTCAGATCGCCCGTAGGATCATAGATGGATATCAACTTAACAAGCACAGCTTGAGGATCATCTATCCACAAAAAGATGTCCGGAAACCAAGAATTTCTACAGGTAGAAAAAAGCTAAACTGACCAGAGTTAAGGAGGCAGGAAAAGAGTATAAAAATGGCAAACAACCGGACTCTGTCTAATTCAGTTAAGGTAGTAAGCAATTGAAATKTTTCTTGAACCTATCCGCTATTGGATTGTTTTACTAATAGGACATTTTAGCAAAACAATAAATCAATTACCGCAGATCATGGAAAGAAATTCATTTGTAGAAGGATTGGTGATTGTTCTGGTGATGCTGCTGGTCATTTTCTTTATCAGTAAAAACCGGAGGAACGGAAAAATTTGAAGAGACACAAACAAGCCGGAAATTAAAAAAACATAATGTTTAGATCTCAATGTACGAAGGGGGAATAAATTAATCTGGAGAATTAAGCCAAGACAATTAGATGAGACCAATTGCCCTGGCTGAAATATCAGCTAGTACTCCTTAATCAAACGGATCATCTTTTCCATTGCACGAATGACTATATGTTTATCTACATCCTCCCCTGTATAGGCATTGCTCCGCAGACTTCCAGCAGAGACATTGCTCTGTCCTGAAGCCGTCACAACCAGAGGTGCCAGCTCCTCACATAAAGATTGAAAGGATTTGCTCTTGATTACTGACGCATCCAGCGCCGCACGGACAGCCATCCCCAATTGATCTACCGATAAACCAAATTGAGTTTGTACCTTTTTTTTCTTTGTCAAATTTATCACCTCAGAGGGGGCCAAATTGGGTTTATCCAAATCATTGATCTTTGCCAACACGTATTGGGTTATCAAATCACAAGCAAGGAACCTGGCAAAAAGGTAATCGCAGGAAGTTCGTGACATTCCTGGCAAGAAGGGTAATTCAGGGACAGTAACAAGCATTTTTATATCCGGAAGGAAATACAAGTGGTCTGTTTGGTTCATTCCGCTTCTAAAATAACTGTAATAAAATCCATACCGCTTCAAAAAGTAATCGAGTTGTTCCAATTCTGACTCATAAAAACACTTTATTCCCTGTTTTGCACCAAGAGGCTTATTCAAAATCAGGTGGTACCGTTCCAGATAAAACAGCCAAAGTGCTACAAATTTCGGGCGAATCTCCTTAAAAAATACGATCCGGGTAGTATCGGATAGGTCAACCACATCAGCAAATGAATTGTCCATCGTCTGAATATCTGCTTGAATCAAAGCCAAAGCGGCGTTGAGTATTTCAAGTGGGGTGCCGACTTCAATGTCCGTCAAGCGCTGCTGGAGATCCAGGTAAGTTAATTCAGAATTCTTTTCAAATAAAACCCAAACAGAAGTCAGGTCTGTGTTTTCTTTTTTCATCATAGGGAGAGAATGAGTTTAACAAAAGGTTCTACAAAGTCACCCGCCGTTGKGTAGACCTCAGGACAGGGATATACTGCCATGAAAGTGGATTTTAAAGACAAAAATATCAATAGGGGAAATCCCCTATTTTGTAAAATAAGGAGAAACCCTTAGCTGGACCCACATGCCAGTCACCAACGGTGAGTTACTCCAAAATGCATATCAGCCTTAGTATTCTCAGCCGCTAGCGATAATCAAATTACTGATCCCTGAACGGCCTTTTGATTTTTCTAGGTGCTACGAAATATCAAAAGGCCGTAAAGTCGTCACAAAAGAAAATTACGTAATTGACAATTATCTAAATGAGGTCGAGATCACAGCAGCCTTTGACAAAAAAATGGTTGTTGGGCCTATTGATGCATTGCCCCAGTTTGAGATGAGCTGTAACGGACAGCCGAACGCTTACTTTTCGGATTTGCTCAAAAATTTTGAAAAAAGGCCATTGGTAACGCCAAATAAAAAACTTAAATAAAAAATAAAAGAGCCGGGAATCATGATGTAAGGATGCCAAAAATACAGATACCGCCAACCATAGCCATGACTTTCATTTATATAACTATAAACCAATATTCCTACTGCCAAAGCAATCAATAGTAGCAGTCCAATCACAGCAAGCACTATGGTTTTGGCATTCCATTTCACCTCCTGCTCGTCTATTCCAATGGTATTGCCCACTTCAAAACGGCGTTCATACGGTTTTGAGTMCATAAACTCAAACTCTTCTGAAACCGCCCCTTTTCTTTTTTCACCACGCTCCAACAATCGAATAATACCATTTTTTTTTAAAAGAAGATTAATCAAAAATTCCTTGATGTAATAAATAAATACGATGAACCAAAGTGCCGTGCCCAGGCCAAGCAAAACGAATGCTTCGCTGGCAGATGTATGAATCATCTCATAATCGCTTAGATGATGATTTCCTGCGTAATGGAGAATGAGTGGTAGTCCGATTGCAAAAAACAACAAATAGATAATCCAAAATAGACTAAAAACATTCCAAAATTTCATAAAAACCAGTTTTTTAGTGATTGAAATAAAGCTTCATGTTACTTTTTTAAAGATAGGCAATATTTTATTCGAAGAGATTCATCAATTTATATTGATGAGTGGTGGAAAGCATATTATTGGATTCGTAATTCTCAATGAAGGATCACAGTACAGACCAAAAATGAAAATATAGATTCTTAAATCATTGTGAAAACAGGTAAGCGCGAAGATTTTTTTAATGAACTTAGTTCTATTTTTATTTGTTACACATGGTATATGCGTTCAGTTCACCAACATCTTGAGTAGTTTGTTTTTAGGTACTCCCCAAAAGTTTGTCAAATAGCAAAATAAATGACAAGCAATTTCGCTTTAAAAAAAGTCAAAGTCCTGAAAACTAAAGTAATCATAGCCCGAAAAAAGACAAGGAAGTACAACAGGCCACCCACCATAAAAATCAAACAAATCCGCATTGGGTATCAGCTTGGCTCAAAATGACGTGTCTACTATCTTGTTCTTCCCCACTCATATCTTTGAAATATACACCTAGCAGTTAAGTCTTTTAGTTGCATTTTGCAATTCAGTTAATTTTATTTACCATTGCGATGAGAGCGTTAAATTTTAAAAGCGATACAATTTAGCCCATATTGCATCACTTTATCTTCCTATAGCTCGGCTCCGACGACTACTTTACTATTGACTAATTCAAATGTCGGCGTTTGATAACTTCGATCCTATGGTTGTTCGAATCCTGACAAGTGCACTTCACGTAAATTCAATGTTAACTTGGTGGACAATAAATCAAACGGAACCAGAACAGGCAATTCAAGCCTAGTACTTTTTTATAAATAATAACGAACAATTCATTAAATTTTCCTGCCAGATTGGTATAGGTTGTACCATTCTATAGCTATTCCTTACTCATATCTTGAAATACACATCCAATGCATGAATCCCGTACGAAACCGCACATCAGTGCTCGAAAATGAACACATTGTAGCATTAAAAAGGGGACTGATTTCTAAGAATCGAGTATTTGAATACTGGCATTGAATTGGTTAGTTTTTAACCACCACCTTTTTATCATGAAGACTAATATGAAATTATCAATTCTATTTCTATCCGGAATCTTGTGTTCATTCCAAATTAATGCCCAATCGATAAAAGCAACCAAATCAGATTCAAGTAGCGAAGTTCAAATACCAATGAAGGCTGAATATTGGAAAAGTGACGCCGCTACAACTGAATTTACAACCTACAAAAATACGAATGTTATAAAAGGAAAAAATGGAAGTGCATTTCAGGTATTTTTAAAAAATCACAATTTCAGCAATGGTACAATTGAATTTGATGTAGAACTTAGCGGCATCGGATTTCCGGGAATTAATTTCCGCATGTCCGAAGACCATAAAAATGGCGAGAACTTTTATATCCGTTCTTTTGGTGCTGTAAAACCGGAAACCAGAACAACATTGCAGTATGCTGCCTTAATGGACGGCATGAGCATCTGGGACTTGACCGACGAGTATCAGGCAGGTGCCGTTATATATCAGAATAAATGGAATCATTTAAAATTGGTTATATCAGGCAAACAGATGAGGGTATATATAAATGAAATGACCAAACCTGCGCTCATTGTTCCCGAATTGGAAGGTGGACGTAACTCTGGCGGCATTTCGCTTTCTGGAAATGTTATATATGCCAATTTTACAATAAAACCAAATGCTACAGAGGGCTTAAGTCCCGAATCTGGTTATATCGCAACCACTGGCGATACAAGATACCTAAGAGATTGGATGGTAGCACCTGCGAAAGATTTTCCTTTTGGACAAGAAATAAAATTCTCTTTACCAAGTATGTATGGAAAACTAACAAATTCGGAGTTACCAGATAGTAATACAAAATGGTCACCGATAAAAGCTGAAGCGCGTGGAATTGTTAACCTTACCAGAATATATGGACTAAGAGAAAATGATGTCAGACGACTTACTTGGCTTAAAACTACAATCGATTCCGACAAGGATCAGGAAAGAATGCTAAATTTTGGCTTTAACGATGAGGTATGGCTCTTCTTGAATGGTGAAATTATATACGTTGATAAAAATTACTTTGGTACGCCAGCGCAAAAAAGTCCTGAGGGAAGATGCACTTTAGAAAATGCCAACATTAAACTTCCTCTGCGTAAAGGCAAAAACGAGATAATGATAGCACTAGCAAATTATTTCTATGGCTGGGGCATTATTGCCAGGTTGGATCATACTGACGGTATCAAACGCTAAGAAGCTCGATGCTACCAAACCTCAAACATGCTTGGGTTTAACTGTTTCTTATCGGATGTGCTAGCAAACAAACTATTTCCCGGCCAGGTTGGTACAGGTAATATCTTTCGGAGATAATGGATATTTCTCACTCGTAACTTTGAAATAGACTGATAACCATAGCTGTGGTTTAGCACTAACTGGGATTCATAGCCTTAAGCAGGAGCATTTCCCCAAGTTCACTGAACTTAATACCCTGAGCGTTTTGTCTGCCAATGTCGCTCATCTTAACCAGTGTTTTCTGAAGGATGCTGATCATCTTTTCTTCCGGTTGCGTTTTAATGAGTGCATCGTACTGGAATTCTAAAAACACAAGGCACAACGCATCTTCTATTATCTGTACCTCTGCGTCATTTTTTATTCCTTTTTTCAATATGATTTCCTTGACGCGCTTTATAATGCTTTCGTTATAGTCAATGGAACGAAGTATTTCTTCACACTTTTTTGAATGAAATTTTGAAAGATCACTTCTCCATTTTAAATAGCCGATCCGGCCCTCGGGGTAGGTTTTTCTTGCGATTTCCCAACGGCCAATATGTTGACATCTGGAGGCAAGCTGCAAGGCTTCACTAGCATTTGGTTCAAGTTTTAGTACCCATTGGTGAAGCTTTAATGCATAAAAATATTCAATTGGATAAGTCTTGCCCTGGTATGTAATACTTTCGGGAGACCTCTGGTTATATTGATCAAAAAGAGTATAGGCCTGTTGAATATTTGACATGTTTCACTTTAATTAGAATTTTTGCCAAGTGGCATTTGTTTTGGGATCAGCGATTATTTTATGGGCAATACAATAACAAGAACCCGGGCAGATGGATAAAAAGTTTGCTACATCACACTAACTATAGCAGCAGGTATCAGTAAGGCTTGTTTTAACTAGCATAGCTGAGTCTAATTTAGTGGAAAAAATCAATTGTAATAGAAAATAGTGAATTATTTAACCCTGTTTATATATTTAGGCGATAGTGGTTCAGGTTTCTCTCGTAATCCAATTCAACTTTGCTCGATGGAGGTTTAGATCGGACTTCGGGCTAACACCTATGTGGCCACTTCTTTCGCGGAACCTGGTTCTTCTGATCATTTAATAGGCGACATCAATTGTACTGTAAAATGTTCTGCTATCTGTTATGTGTGTAAACATAAAAGCCGCTAAATCTGCACGCGAGGTTATTGCATCCCCAGAAAGGACCATAAGTAGACATTCTTTAACTCTCAGCCCAAATACCGGCATCAACCAATGATCACAGATCTACTAGAAATCAAATCCTGAACCGTTCCTCCACTCGCATGATATCAATAATTGCAGATCAGCACTGGATCGCTTTAAGAAGTTTGCCGGACTGACTACCGCTCATTAAAATTTCATGAACCAAAAATCAAACGCAGTGTAATCAATAGGAATTTAAAACTTATAATCATGGTAAACCCGGAAGATAGAAACAATAAACTACTGCATCTGGAAATAAGAAACCTTACCAGGTTATTCCCCAAATATCTGTTTGCTCCCGATACACAAAGTTCCTGTAGAAACTCCCGGGTACACTTGACTTTTGTTAGGAAATGGATTTGGGTGGAGATTCCTGCAGACCGATTAACGGAAAAAGCAAAGCATTTCGCAGTTAACTTTGATTTAACCTCACAACATGAAATGAATCCTCCCTGAGTCTCCCAAAATTGACCGTATCGCCCGTCCCTTGTTGATCAAATGATTTATTAATCCTTTGAGGCCAAAATTATTTAGGTTTCTTTTGACCAGGCGATCGTAAAGGTAAAGAACTGTATGCGGTGCCTTACCGCCAGCACTGAGCCTATCCCGTGGCAGTTTGGTTATTGCTCAAAACAAATAATCGTTAAATCGAAGCGTTTACTTGTCGTATTTATCATTTCTTTTGACCTATTTATCATTAGCGCGTTTATTTGTGTAATTTCTTAGGATTTAAGTATTTTAGACTCTGAATTATGGCTGTCACTGCCATTATACTAACCAATTAATAACCTGTTATGAGCCTTTTTAAAGCCGCAAGCATCTTTGCCAAACGGCATATGTTATTTTTAATATGTTTGTGTCCGCTTTTAGGTATTGGTGCCGTACCCCCCTTAAAATTCACCAATATATCCAGCGATAACGGATTATCCAACGGCAACGTTAATTGTATATTGCAAGATAGCAAAGGCTTTATGTGGTTTGGCACTAAAGACGGGTTGAATAAATACGATGGCTACCAAATGGTAGTGTATAAAAATAACGCAAATAATAAGCTCAGTATCAGCGACAACTACATCAGACATATTTATGAGGACAGGAAAAAAAACCTGTGGATTGGCACCTCCAATGGATTAAATTTATTCGACCGGGAGAAAGGCACCTTTACATCCTATAAGCACCAGGTAAATAATCCAGCATCGTTATCTGACAACAGCATCAACCGTATTTATGAAGATCGTCGTGGCAACCTTTGGATAAGTACTTATAACGGCGGCCTGAATCTATTTAACCGGCAAACTAAAAAGTTTAGCTGCTATAGAAAGAATGCAACCAATGCATCATTAAACTACATTAATTACATCTTTGAGGATCGTGAAAATAATTTGTGGATTGCGGCCGGATCGGGCTTAAACAAATTTAACTACCGAAACAATACCTTTAACGAAGATTTGCTGAGCCCTAATTTTAAAGCCAAGATACGGGTAATGCAGCAAGCGCCCAATGGTGATTTTTGGATAGGCACCGAAAATGCGGGTATCTATGTAGTTAACCCTAAAACCAAACAAATAAAGCATCTTTATCATATTGAAACGGATGCATCAAGCATAGGCAGCAACTCGGTTACTGATCTGATTTTTGACAAAAAAGGAAATCTGTGGGCCGGTTGCGTAAACGGTGGCTTAAATTTACTTACCCCCGGCAGCAGTTCCTTTTATCATTATACCGAATACTATCTAAATAACCCCGGTACGCTGCCGCACCGAACCATATCTGCACTTTTTGAAGACAATCAAGGTAACATGTGGATCGGCACACACCGTGGAGGGATTAAATTATATGAGCCCAGATCACAGAACTTTGAACTTTTTCAACACGAGGAAAATAACAATAGCTTAAGCTATAATGATGTTAAGGCGTTTTATGAAGACAGTAAAGGCACGATCTGGATTGGCACCGATGGCGGAGGACTTAACAAATACAACCGCGCCGATAACTCCTATAAACATTACCGCTATAATGCGTTTGATAACAGCTCTATTAGCTCTGATGCGGTGCTTGATATTATAGAAGATAACCAGGGCAACTTGCTGGTCGCTACATGGGGCGGCGGTCTCAATATTTTTAACTCCAAAACCGGAACATTTAAACGGCTTTTAAACAATCCCAAGGATAATTTCAGCATTAGTTCTAACCATGTTTACAAACTGTTGAAGGATAGGAAGGGCAATATTTGGATAGGTACTTATAACGGGGGCCTGAACCGTTATAATCCGGACAATAACACGTTCACACGGGTAACTAAGGACCCGCAGAACAGAACCAGCTTTTTGGGTTACGATATTGTATCATTAAATGAAGATAAAAAAGGCAACATATGGATAGGCACAGACGATGCCGGACTTAACTGCCTTGACGAAACCACAAATTCTTTCAGGCATTATTTTTTAGGGCAGGAGAAAAACCCTATTATTGAAGTAATTTATACCGATAGCAAAGGCCGGGTCTGGGTAGGACAAGCCGGCCTTTATTTATACAATGAAACCAAAGATCAATTTAATCTATACACCAAGAGTGGTGTGCTGGCCAATGAGCTCATTAAGGGCATACTGGAGGATGAAAAAGGCCTGTTATGGATCTCAACCATTAACGGATTAATTAAATTTAACCCCGATAAAGGCACATACAAAAAATACAATAAGGCAGACGGCCTGCAGGGCGAAGAGTTTTCTGCTAATGCGTTTTTGAGGGCCAGGGATGGCAAGCTATTTTTTGGTGGTATAAGCGGGTTCAATTCCTTTTATCCTAAAAACATTATTACCAATAGCTTTATCCCACCGGTATACTTAACCGAGTTTCAGATCTTCAATAAAAAAGTTACGCCCTTTGAATATAACTCGCCCTTAAAAGCAGATATTAACATTGCTAAGGAAATTGTTTTAAAGCACAACCAGTCCACCTTTTCATTATCATTTGCAGCGCTTAATTATGCCGCCAGCAGCAATAACTCGTATGCCTACAAACTGGAAGGATTTGATAAACAGTGGAATTACATTGGGCATGATCGAAAGGCCTTTTATACCAACATAGATCCCGGCACTTACGTATTTAAAGTTAAGGGATCAAACAACGATGGAATCTGGAACAATCAAGTTACCACCCTTACTATTATTATTACACCCCCCTATTGGCAAACCCTGTGGTTTCGCATTCTAATGGGCATTATTTTTATAACAGGCATTTATTATGCCCTAAACTTTAAACGGCAGCTTGAGCTGGATAAACTCGAAAAGCAGAAAAAAGAGGAGTTACACCAAATTCAGCTTCAGTTTTTCACCAACATATCGCATGATTTACGTACCCCGCTTACGCTGATCATGGGCCGATTGGAAAAACTGATGAAAGAGGAAGTGAGCATAGCAACCGGCCGACATTTTTCATCGCTGTATAAAAATGCTAACCGGCTGATGAATTTGATCAATGAGCTAATGGATTTCAGAAAGGTGGAATCAGCGGCTTTATCCTTAAAGGTAGCTAAAGGCAACATCGACCTGTTTATTGATGAAATTACGGACGAGTTTGTCGAGCTTGCGCACGAGAAACAATTAAGCCTCTCTTTCAGGAAAAACTTAACCATAACCGATACATGGTTTGACCGTCAAATAATGGAAAAAATAGTTTTAAACCTGATTCACAATGCTATTAAGTACACCCCGGCAGGAGGAAAAATAATGGTGGATATAACCGAGCCGGAAAACATGATCATCAACAGCTATAAAAACGAGTTGCTGATTAAAAGCGATTATCAATCGAAAAAAAGCATGGCCATTAAAGTTACCGATACGGGGATCGGCATTGATAAGGACTCGTTAAAGCATCTTTTTGAGCGTTATTACAGGGTTTCGGAATCGCATCTTGGATCGGGCATTGGCCTGGCCTTTGTGAAAAGCCTGGTTACCCTGCACAAAGGTGAAATTTGCGTATCCAGCGAAAAAGAAAAAGGCACCGAAGTAATTATTAAAATACCTTGTTTAAAGGATGACTACGACGATTCCGAAATTTGGAACGAAACCCTGGATGAAAGCACTGTTCGGCTGGAAAGCGTGATACCCGTCCTGCAATATACAACCGATGCAAGCAGCACGGCCGTTGACGATTTAATGGAGGAGATTAATACCGGGGCCATTAAAAAGCACATTTTAATAGTTGATGACAACCCCGAAATAATTGAGTTGATCAAAGATAGCTTAGGCAGCTATTACCAAATTTCGGTAGCTACAGATGGTGCAGACGGGATTATTAAAGCTAAGGAGGAACATCCAGATCTCATCATTAGCGACATTATGATGCCGAGGATGAATGGTATTGATTTTTGCCGGCTGACTAAGGAAGACCTGGAAACCAGCCATATTCCTTTTTTATTGCTGACAGCTAAGGATAATATCGAATCGAAAATTGAAGGAATCGGATCGGGCGCCGATTACTACTTTTCCAAACCCATTAACTTTAAGCTGCTAGGTTTAACCATTAAAAATATTTTTGAGCAGCGGCAAAAGCTAAAAAACCATTATGCTAAAGATCACCAGATTGAGGTCAGAGAACTGGCACATTCTACCCGAGATAAAGAATTCATAGACAAACTCTTATCCTACATTAACGCAAACATGACTGACACCTACCTCGATGCCGATTTCCTCTCTGCAGAGATGTGCATGAGCAAAACCAAGTTGTACAACAAAATTAAAAGTATTACCGGCCAATCTATTGGTGAATTTATCCGCACCATACGACTGCAAAAAGCTAAAGAAATCATGATTCATGAAGATATTTTTATTACTGATGTGATGTACCGTGTGGGTATACAAACACAGTCCTACTTCACCAGAGCCTTTAAAAAAGAATTTGGCATTCCCCCCACCCAGTTCATCCAGAAAATAAAACCTACCAACGTGTAACATGGTCTGAATTCCAGGCCAACAAAAACACACTTTAGCGTAAAGAAGGCCGCTCCTGTTATCGGGGCGGTCTTCTTCAATCATAGGTAGTGTTTTTAGTTCCAGTCGTTGCTGATATCCTTTGCAACATTTGGGTTTGCATTTTTCTCCGAGATAGGGATGGGCAGCAGCACATTTTTATCCTGAAAAGGTTGCGTACCATCTTCAATCTGTCGCTGGGCGTTTATGGTTTGTTTGGCAATACCCCAGCGGATCAAATCGAAATAGCGCGATTGTTCGCCGGTAAGTTCCAGTTGCCTTTCGCGCATGAGGATATTGAACGCATTAGTCTGATTGCCCAGTGCTATGTACGCTGGTGCGCTTACCCTGGCCCTTACCTGGTTAATCAAGTCAAGTGGTTCAGTACCGGTATTCCCTTGCTGAATGTAAGCTTCGGCCAATAATAGCAGCACATCGGCATAACGAATTACCTGGCCGTTTATACCACTTTGCGGACCGCCATAAACTGCTATCAAATTATAGTACTGGTATTTTAAATAGTGATAGCCTTTAGCCGCAAACGGATAAGCAACTGGTCCACCGACACATTGCTGGCAATATTGCGTTTGCCCCCCACTTGCCGCATCGCCATAAAAAGTGTAGGCCGCTCGTGGATCGGTGTAGGAGACACCAGTTTGCGGGTTAGGATAGGTAAAGGCCTTAACAGCAGTTGTGGTGATAAACACATTGCTCCAATCATTAAAACCATATTCCTGTGCCCGATCTGAGTGGGTTGCCTTGCCGTTAATTTCCTGGCCGCCGAATACATAATACTGGCTACCAATACCCCAGTCGGTCCATACCTGGTTCATGATCTGGAAAATATTTTCCTTATTATTTTGATTGGTGGTATTAAACAAATCATTGTAATTCGTTGATAAGGTATAGGTATACGGTGCCTGTGTCAGTTTGATTAGTTCGGAAACGGCCAAAGCATATTTCTTCTGATAAAGGTATGCCTTGCCTAAAAGTGCTGTGGCAGCACCTTTGGTAGCGCGCCCTAAATCGGCATTCGCAAAGGCTACCGGTAAATCGGCCTGAGCTTCCTGCAAATCCTTTTCAACAAAGGTCCAGATTTCGGCGACAGTGGCTCTTGGCTGCTCCAGATTATTGGTGGTCTGTTCATAGCTTACGCGCAAGGGTACCCTGCCGTATAAACTTACCAGGTTAAAATAGGCGTAAGCCCGCAAAAATTTGGCTTCGGCAATGTACTGTTTCTGGTGAGCTATTTCTGTAGCTGTAACAGGGTTCCACACACTAGCTCTGTCAATCAACACATTGGCACGAAAAACCATGCGATATAGCGATGCCCACATGGCATCTAAAGTTGGCTGGTTATTGCCAAAGTTATATTGCGCCAGGTTTAGCAAATCGCCGGTCAGGGGTTGATCATTTTTTGCTTCGTAACCTAAAAGATCAAAAATAAAATACCATTCCCTGGCCCACATCCCGTTGTGCAATAAGGTTGCATAGGTGGCTATGGTTGCCTGGTTCAATACGTTATCGCTGGCAAAATAAGTATCATAGGTATAGGCATTTTTATTTTGTACGTCCAGATTTTTTTTACAGCTGCCTGCGGTTAGTAATAAGCCCGCACTCAGCACATATTTCATATATTTTTTCATCACCTTAATCATTAATTTTTAAAATCCTACTTGTATTCCTGCTATAAAGGTTCTTGGTTGCGGTACTTGTCCGTTATCTATCCCACGGCCAAAAATAAAGTCACTGCCACTTACTTCAGGATCATAACCCTTGTAGTCGGTGATGGTGAACAGGTTTTGCGCTGCTGCAAAAACTCTGAATTTGCTAATTACCGTGCCTGTAAGTGATCCCAACGTGTTTTTAGAAAAAGTATAACCCAGCGTAAAATTGCGTACACGCAAGTAAGCGCCGTTCTCGATAAAAAAGTCGGATGGACGTAAGTTGCCTGATGAGGTAACACTCTGTCCAGCTCTTGGCAAGGCTGCCACATCACCGGGTTTGCGCCACCGGTTTAATATAGCTGTGGTAGCATTATGCCCTGTTGAGGCATTCTCGGTAAAAAATTTAAGTGCATTGCCCAGCTGAATAACCGTTACCCCGGATACAACCAGGTTAAGATCAAAATTTTTATAGTTGCCGCTTAAGTTAAATCCATAAATAAATTTAGGGATGGCGCTGCCGAGCACCTGTTGATCTGCCACATTTACAATACCATTACCATCTAAATCTTTAAACAAAAAGTCGCCCGGTTTTATGCCTGCTTGGTATACAGCTGCYGCATTACCTGATTTTTGCTTCGCGATCGTGTTAAGCGCATCGATCTCGGCCTGTGTGCTTGCCACATGATCAACGCGGTAACCGTAAAACGCACCAATTGGCGAGCCCTGCCGCGTTAAGGTAAGTCCATTTAAATTATTAAAAACACCACTGATAATTGGCGATTGCGATAGATTACCTAACGAAAGTGTTTTGTTTTGGTTATACGCACCATTTGCGCTGATGGAATAGTTAAAATCATCTTTGTTTTTGCTTTTGTAAGTAATCTGCAACTCAAATCCTTTATTTTCGGCATCGGCAGCGTTTGATGTTACTACGCTTTGGATGCCATTTATACCACCAATACCCACACTGGTTGGTACCGGAACGTTAACAATTAAACCACGGCTTTTACGTTTGTAATAGCCTGCGTTTAAGGTTAGCTGGTTATTCAGAAACCCCAGATCAAGRCCAATATCGGTTTGATCGGTCTGCTCCCATCTCAGATATGGATTGGAGATGGTTGCTACGGTAACACCGCCAACAAAGGCTTCGTTTGTACCTAAAGAGTAAACCAGGTTACCATTAGGATAACCGCTATAGGTAAATACATCGGTCACACCCAGGTTAAATTTATTGTTACCTGTACGTCCCCAACCGGCACGCAGCCTGCTATCGGAAAGGAAGGGTAAGGCCGACTTAACAAAGCTTTCTTCCGTAAATCTCCAGGCAAAACCTACGCCCGGAAAGTTACCATAACGGTTATTGACACCAAAGTTCGATGAACCATCGCGACGGATACTGCCAGAAAGAATATACCGGTCATTAAACGTATAAATTAAACGGCCATACCATGATTGCGCACGACCAAATTGGGTACCATAGCCCGAACCATTGCCCGTAGTGGTCACGGTAGGTGCAACGCTGATATCCTTAATGTTATCGTTTGTTAAGCCTGTACCTAAAACGGTAAGCGCCTTGTTGTAACCGGCATCAATATAACTTGTACCTAATGTGGCCGAAAAGTTATGCCTGTCAAAGGTCTTGTTATAGGAGAAATAATTTTCGAAAGTATAGGTAAATGAACTACCGAATGAGCGGCCAACTTGTCTCCCATAGGCCAGGTTGTTGGAGGCGACATACGGATACTGGTAGGAATCGGAATTACTGGTATTGTAGGTTGCCGAAAGCTGCGACCTGAATGATAGACCGCTGAGTAGTTTTACCTCGCCAAAAACCTGAGGGTATAAGGTCAAACTATTGCTCTTTCCGTACTTAACCCCTAAATCCTGTAGGGGATTGCCCACATTGCTGTTGTCATCAACATTGGTTACTATAGAGTAGCCGCCGAGCACGCCCGGGTCAAGTATGGGTTTATAAGGTGCATAAGTAATACCGCCAATAAGGCTGKCGGCCTGTCCCGCTCCACGGTTATATCTTAAATTTAAGGTTTGGCCAAAATGGAAACGTCCTAGTGTTTCATCCAGCGAAAAACGGGTAAATAAACGGTCAGTACGGGATTTTTTAATGATCGCATCCTGTGTAATATAGCTCATAGACAAGTTATACAATACCTTGTCACCTCCCCCGCTCACATTCAGATCACTCTCTGTAGAATACGCAGATTTGAATACTTCTTTTTGATAATCGGCGCGGTCAATAAGTACATCTGCGGTATTCAGCTTAGCAGGCACGGCAATATTGGTTGTAGCTGCAATATCTTTAAGCAAGTCCACGTAATCCGCAGCCTTTAAAATATCCAGTTGTCGCCATGCTTTTGAGGTACCCGCCTGCATGTTAAAGCTTACTCGTGTTGCACCTGCTTTTGCTTTTTTTGTGGTGACAATTACTACACCATTGGCTGCCGCCACACCGTAGATGGCGGTTGAAGATGCATCCTTTAAAACAGTGATCGTTTCAATATCCTGCGGACTTAGGGTGGTAAATACGTTACCATCGCCTTGTATGCCATCAATAACATACAGCGGATCAACGCTGGTAAAAGAACCTGTTCCCCGGATAATGATCTGCGAGTTAACGACCWGTACACCGGGCATTTTACCTACAAGTAATTGCGCCGGACTCAGGGCTGTATTGGCACCCGCTTCTTTGGCAGATACGGTATTGACCGCGCCAACAAGATCCTTCCGGCGGGCAGTGCCGTAGCCAATTACCACTACTTCGTTCAATGCCTTATTATCTGGTTGCAGGGTAATATTAACCTCGCTTTGACTGTCGACAACAACTTCCTGCGGCACGTACCCAACCATGTTAAAAACTAATATAGCACCGGCATTGACATTGATGGAGAACAAACCGGCAGATGATGTTGCAATGCTATTTTGTTTTCCCTTTTCAGTAATGGTAGCTCCCGGTAAAGGTTGGTTATTATCACCCGAGATCACCTTGCCTTTAACATTTACGGATTGCGCAAACGCCTGCCCGCAAATAAAGGTTACCATAATGGGTATTACATAATACCTGATCTTTTTGAGGAGATTTTTTTGATTAGTAATTTTTAGTCTCATAATTAATTGATTTGGTTTTAAGTATATATAATATTGGTTTTAAGCACTCACTAAACACAAGCGAACCCTCGAAAACAGCATCAACAATAAAAAGACGCRGGAAACGCCAGCAACATATTACCATTGGTTTATTGATGACTACATATTTTGTACTTAGCAAATCAACTACTTATCACGTTGTTTTATTTGTCCTATTTATCATTTCTTTTTACCTATTTATCATAACAAATCGGATACTACGCTTGTGGCTGATCAGCGTCCGCTGGATATTTAATGAAGTGAAAGACCAGTCCGACGCCTGGGCTTACTATATCTACGGCGGGTGATCATCCTAAGGGAGTATTAAATGTTTATGTTGACAATGGGAGAAGCTATCGTTGACTGATTCGGCAATACGACAGACATACCGAACGGATTCTTCAAACCACTAGGCTTGAAGGCCAGCACAGCGGAGAAAAACCTAGTATGCTCACTTATGACATTCATACCGGAAATTTGCTGGATTGGGCGGAAATTTCTGTTGTTTTCTGCAAGCGTAATTACTGCCAGTTTGCCTGTTACAGGGTTTTGCGTTGGCGGGGAAGAAGAAAAGGGAATTAAGCTTATTGATTTTGAAGGTAAAACAGGGCTTGCTTACTGTTCTATTTGAATTTGGAACCTTGGATGATAAAGCTGATAGTTAGCTTGCTTTGTATAATCGGTACATTTTATAAATTTACATTCAATATTAATACTAAATGATAATTCCAGAATCACAGTTTGAAAAAGGTATTTACAGTATCCGTCAGCTTCTAGAAGGCGAAGCCAATCTTTATAAATCCATGCGCTTAGAAGCCATCCAAACTGAGCCAGCCATGTTCAGGTGTACCACTCCTGCAGAAGTAGAACTTACCGATGCGCAATGGCTGGAGCGGATAAAAGATCCAAGAGCGGTTTTTGGCCTTTTTGCAAATGACGAACTTGTGGGCATGACAAGCATTTTGCTGCTAAACGAAGAGCAAGGTTACATGGGCCAATCTTATGTCCGCAAAGAACACCGGGGAAAGGGGCTCTCCGTTCTTTTTTATAAAATAAGAATGGCCTGGGCATTGAACCGAAAGTTAAAATATCTGAGCGTAAGTCATCGGGAAAGCAACCTAATTTCCAAAGCCGCAAATCAGCGTTTTGGTTTTCGATACACTCACAGGGAACCATGCAACTGGCTTGATGGCACTACCGAGGACGTACTATATTATCTGCTTGTCTTATAGGGTTCCCGATCTGGGCATTTCGGCAAAAATGGTTGTTTCCCACTCATATCTTTGAAATATACAGTCAGGCATCAAAGATAAGCCCGCCTGTGAGCACCTGTTATAAAAATGGGGTGCTTTTGTTTTCGTAAAAATTTTGGCTACTTGCAACCTTTTATAAGGTAAGTTCGTCTTTTCTGAACCATAAAGAAATTGACTAGTAAAATGAATATTCTTGCAAACATTAAATTAGAAATATCAGTTGTATGCAGCATGCTGATTGGCCAAGTTGCACTTTGCCAGACAACTGCCTTTAAAACGGATAATCCACTCAAAACCTATTTGGACAGCCTGGTACAGCAAGCGGCATCAGTTTACCTGCAGGCACCCGCTACGTTTGACCTATCCATCGGCATATATTCCCAGGGACGTCCCTATCAATATAACTACCACAAAGGCGACGGCAGTCTGCCAACGGGCAACAGCTACTACGGCATGGGTTCAATTGCCAAGACATTTGCAGGATGGATGCTGGCCAATGCAGTGACTGAGGGAAAATTAAAACTAAATGATGATATCCGCAAATACTTGCCCGGCAGCTATCCCAACCTGGAATATAAGGGACATCCGGTACGCATAGTTGACCTCTCCAATCATACAGCAGCAATGCCGGCTATGTCAAAAGACTATTCAGATAAATTTATTGACAGCATCTCTAAACTGAAACCCGAAAAGCTCGCCGTTTTTTTTAAAGAATATACCGCCGACAGTCTTTTTAAAGACATGCACCACTTTAAATTAGATACCATACCCGGAACAAAGTATCAATACAATGGAAATGCGGTTATGGTACTGATAGCCATACTTCAGCGTATTTATCACCGGCCATATCCCGAGCTGGTCACTGCTTATCTTAAACGGAATGGAATCGACCACACCAGACCTGCGCTAACAAAAACGGAAGCGAAAGGCCTGCTCATGGGGCATGATGAAAAGGGTAATGCTTCACCTTTATCCGTGGATGAAGGTTTCAGAGCTGCCCCATCCATGGTTTCCACGCCCAATGATATGTTGAAATACATCAAAGCTAACCTCAACGAAAACAATCCGGTCATTAAGTTAAGCCATCAACCCACATTCACCACACCAGGTGGCATGAAAATGGGCCTTAACTGGATGATGGACAAAGAAGACAACGGACTGCCATACATTATGCATACCGGCCGTGACGGAGTTGGCTTCACCGCCTTATGTTATCTTTATCCGGACAAACAAACCGGCATCGTGATTTTAGTGAACGATGGAACCGGTGAGGATAAAGTATCCGCATTGAAAAATAACATCATTGCAAATTTGTTCCATTGACCTCTGTCCGATACTGAAAAATGTTTACAGTTTTTGAGGTTGGTAAAAACTTAAAAATTGTAATCCTGATACGAGTTGACAATTACGTTTCTTTTGCTACTTTCTTTACAAAGAAAGTAGTTCGGACATTTGTGACCTTATTGATTTAACTACGATTACATTGCATCAAAGATCTGCAAATCGATTATTAAGCAAATGATATTAGTCGTGTTGTGAGATGAACTATGTTCAACAGGTACAGAAATCGAACCTATTAGACAACATGTAAATTATTCTACCTTCAATTGTTCTGGCAATTAGTTAACTATGTCCAGTCTGTGTAGCAACCCTAAATTCGGCATGACTATCATACTTCGTCACCCAAAAGGAGTCAAATTAAAGCATCAACAGGCCAGTTGATTCAATTATCAAAAAAATGATTTCATATCTTGAATTATCGAACTAACATTTGCTCCTGTCAACAAAGGATAGCTGAACAT
>NZ_JBFTNT010000012.1:0-45089 GCF_056397585.1 Pedobacter sp. 05L430
GTCTTTAACAACGGGAGCGGCTTCGTCGGGCTCAGTTGAGGTATTAATGTTATTCGCAATTTCCTGTGAAGTTTCCTGRGCCGAGGTTCTAATGCTTTGACGCCAGTTGTTCTCTAACTTTCTATTTCCCCATTTTCTTTTAAAGTCTGAAAATCCTATACTTACTGCAGCTGGATTGCTAAAATAAAAAGAGCTTTGTAGCTGGGCAGTGTTGTTACGGCCATAGTTTGGTTGGTAACCTGCTGTTGAAGCTGAATTGGTGTTTGCAGACTGCTGAGTTGTGGCTACGGGAGTTGCAAGCTGTTGTATTTTTGCAGCCCTGTCTGCCTCTGGCAATTTTGCAATGCTTTGTAAGGTATCTTCGACGCTTATAATTTGATACCTGTTGGTTAAGTATTGCAGGTTTTGGTTTTTCTTAAGAATAAGCTCGTATCCCGGGTAATTTTTAGGAAGGGTATTAACCGTGCTGTCATAATAGGATTTGGCTTTAAGGTAATCTTTAAAAACTTTGAAGTTTAAATCGGCGATTCTTAAATAGCTAAGACCTTTTTGATATTGGTTTGTAGTGCTTTTTTGAATAGATAACTGATAGTATTTTAATGCTTCAGTGTATTCTTCATCTGCAGCATGGCTTTCTGCGATTTGAAAATATACCTGATCATTGTAATCAAGGTTTTTGTCGTCCTTTAAGAGCCTAAGCAATTGATCCTGTTTATTTGCTTTTTGTGGGCCTCCCTGAAGTGTTCTTAGCTTAATCTGATTAAGATTAGCGTTGAAATACATTTCGAAAGGAGCGTTACTTTTTACTACTTTTCTATAGTTTATTAATGCATCAGGATAATTTTTTTGTCGCTCATAAAGCTGAGCAAGTATATAGGTCCAACGTATTCTGTTATCAGTTCCAGTACCAGCTTTAATTGCATCTTTTAAATAGGAAATGGCGGCTGCATTGTTGTCCAGATAAATACACATTTGGGCAAGTGTAGCAAATGGTTCGGCAAGGTTGCTTTTCTTTTTAATATCCGGAAGGATAGATTCGAGTGAGTCTAATACTTTATTGGCCTCACTGATTCTTTTTAGCTGCATAAGGCTTCGCGCTTTCCAATTGAGTGCTTCCAATTGGCTGTTTACATTGCCTTTGTAAGTTTTAGCGGTATAATCAAAATATTCTGTAGCGTTAAAATAGTTGCCATTAAAAAAGTTGGCTTTCCCTAACAATATATAAGCATCGTCAATATAGTTGCTGTAGCTTTTTTCAAGGATGATGGTTTGGGCTTTTTTAATAATATCATCCATTGGTTTTAGGTTCAGGGAGGTGCTTACCTCATTGTTATCCGTTTCCGGGCCTAAATAAACCGGGAGTATCTGGTCGTAATTATCAACATAGGTTTCGGTAATTTCCTGTTGGTGATTTATTAAGAGAACTTTAGCGTTATAGATATAATTATAGCGAGCAGTTAAGTTCTGCATACCTCTGCTCGAAGCGGTATCTTTTTGAGAGCTGCAGGAATATATTATGCAGAGGCATAAGCTAAATAATATTATCTTTAAATTGTAGATCGCGTAATTTTTCAAAAAATATAGATTAAGTTGATGCTTAATAAAAACAAAATATATACAAAAGTATTTTATTCATCAATAACTTCTTAACAAAACCCATTTTATTTAAATATATCAGTTTATGGTAGATCCTGAGGAAAAGAAAAAAGGCTTAAAGACATTTGCTAAATACTCTTCAATTAGTTTTCAAATGCTTGCAACAATAGGGGTTTTTGCATTTATAGGCTATAAAATTGATGAATACAGAGGGAGTAAAACGCGTATTATTACGGCTATATTTAGTTTAATTGGGGTTGGGGCAGCTATGTATCAGGTTGTAAAACAGTTGAATAAAAACTAAAGTCGATTATTTTAAGCCGAGGTAAATACCTACTTTTGTAAAAAATATAGATTTTGAGCCTAGCACGTTTTACCGTTTCCTATTTACTTTATTGTATTGTTTTGGCTGGTATAGCCTATCTGTTGCCAGTTGTTTTTCCTGATACCCGGATTTTGACCAGCAAATTTTGGCTGGTATATTTCTTCTTTGCCATTATCACCTACATCGCTTATTTCTGTGCTGATTTAGGCCTTAAACGTAATCCTGAAGTTGGAATAATGGCCATTATGGGGTCTATCGCCGTGAAAATGTTTTTTTCTTTGGCTTTTGTGCTGATTTACAGCCTAAATGCTAAGGAAAAGGGGCTGATTTTTGTGCTGAATTTTTTTTCTTTATATTTATTGTTCAGCTTCTTTGAAATATACTCTTTGTTACGTAACTTGCGCCACCAAAATAAATAGTAAAAATCTGCGACTAAATGGATTGTAGCCACGTTTTTGAGTTTAAAGTGAAAAGGTTAATTGTTGTTTTTACGCTTTTTTTAGCGTTTCTGTCGGTTTCGTCTAGGGTTTTTGCTCAAGGGGATACTGCAGTTGTTTCTGCTGATACTGCCGTAACTGCGGCTCATGTTGAAGGTGCTCATGGTGCCGAACATGGTGAGAAGAAATTTGAACCAACCAAGGTAATTATGGAACACATTGCGGATTCGCATATGTGGCATCTTTGGGGTCACCTTTCAGTTCCTCTTCCTGTAATATTATACACTCCAGCTGGTGTAGAATTTTTCTCTTCTGGTAACTTTCATCATGGTGAGCATGATTATACCGGATCTAAAAACACTTATCGTTTGGTTGAAGACAAGATTAAAATTGTTGGAGCCGATGGTCAGGTGGATGAAGCAGCTTCATCTAAAATTCTTGATTTTTCTATCACCAAGAATGTTGCTGCAATGTTTGTTGCAATAGCAGTTATTCTGATCATATTTATATCGGTTGCCGGTGCATATAAAAAACGTGTTGGTAAAGCACCTAAAGGTTTGCAGTCGTTTGTTGAGCCAATCATTATTTTCGTAAGAGATGATATAGCTAAGCCGAATATCGGACATAAGCACGCTAAGTTTATGCCTTATCTGTTAACCGTGTTTTTCTTTATCTGGATTAATAACGTTTTAGGTTTAATTCCTATTTTCCCAGGGGGCGCTAATGTAACTGGTAACATCTCGTTAACATTTGTTCTTTCATTGTTTACCATGATCATTGTGAATATCAATGGTAACAAATATTACTGGAAGCACATCTTTTTACCTAACGTACCTTTCTGGTTATGGCCGCTTATGGTTGTAGTTGAGGTTGTAGGTGTGATTTCTAAACCCTTTGCATTAATGGTTCGTTTGTTTGCTAACATTACTGCAGGCCACATTATTGTGTTGAGTTTGATCTCATTGATATTTATTTTTAAAACATTGGCTATTGCGCCGGTATCTGTTGCTTTCGTATTGTTTATGGATGTATTAGAATTACTGGTTGCATTTTTACAAGCCTTTATATTTACATTACTTACTGCTTTGTTTATTGGTATGGCAGTAGAAGAGCATCATTAATTAGAAACTATTTTTTACAAATTATATAAATTAAATTAGTTATGGTAGGTTCAATCGCGGCGATAGGTGCCGGTTTAGCAGTAATTGGTGCCGGTATCGGTATCGGTCAGGTAGGTGGAAAAGCAATGGAAGGTATTGCTCGTCAGCCAGAAGCTGCATCAAAAATTCAGACTGCAATGATTATCGCTGCTGCCCTTATTGAGGGTGCTGCTTTATTCGGTGTGGTAGTTGCATTATTAGGCTTAGGTGTTTAATAACTCAAACTGAAAAAGTTTAGGCAGGTATTTAACGATTGGTTATTTACCTGCCTTAATAAAGTAGAATAAGTTTAAAAGTATTATATAAAATGGAATTAGTAACCCCTACCATAGGATTAGTTTTTTGGACAGCAGTCGCATTTGTTTGCTTATTAATATTGCTTAAGAAATTTGCATGGAAACCCATTCTTGCTGCTATTCATGAACGTGAGCAATCAATTGATGAGGCTTTAAATAAAGCTGAACTTGCGAAACATGAGATGGCTCGTTTAACTGCTCAGAACGAGGAGTTGATGAAAGAAGCCCGTGCTGAGCGCGACCATATCTTAAAAGAGGCTAAAGCCCTTAAAGATAGTATTGTTCATGAAGCTAAAACACAAGCTCATAATGAAGGTACTAAGCTAATCGAGAAAGCTAAAATTGAAATTGAAAATCAGAAGAAAGCTGCTTTAGCAGAACTTAAGAGTCAGGTTTCAACTTTATCTTTAGAGATTGCTGAGCGTGTATTACGTAGCCAGCTTGAAGATAAAGCAAAACAGCAGGATTTAGTTGCTAATCTTTTAAAAGATGTTGAATTAAACTAATTGATAGTTTGTTTAGCTAGATATACCAAAGAAAATGTCAGAAAATAAAGCAGCATCGAGATACGCCAAATCATTAATAGATCTTTCTACAGAGCAAAATGCTTTGGAAGAAATCAAAAATGATATGGTTCTTTTAGAACGAGTAATTAATGATAATTCTGAATTAGAAGCTATCCTTAAAAACCCTATAGTTCCTTTAGATAAAAAAGCAGGGATTTTAGAAAACATATTTGGTTCTAAGGTTCATCAGGTTACAAAAGTCTTTATGAAATTGGTTGTAAGCAAAGGTCGTTCTGCTATTTTATTTGGTACAGCAAAAGCTTTTATTGCTCAATACAACTTTATTAAAGGTATTGTTACTGCAGATGTAACGTCAGCTGTTGAACTTACACCTGCAAGCAGAGCTGAAATTGTAGCTATTGTTAAAAAGGAAATAGGTGCGAATGAAGTTGTTGTTAAAGAAAAAGTTAATGACAAATTAATTGGCGGCTTTATTTTAAAAGTTGGAGATAAACAATTTGATGCAAGTATTTCAAGTGGTTTAAATAAACTTAAAAAGGAATTTGCTCAGGGAATTGTTTAATCCTGAGATGAAATAATAAGAGATAATAAATACTGAATTTACAAAAGAAATAATATAAAATTATGGTAGAGGTAAGACCAGACGAAGTATCGGCAATTATCAGGCAACAATTGGCGGGCTTCAAATCAGAAGCAGAACTTGAAGAAGTTGGCACCGTATTGCAGGTGGGTGATGGTATTGCCCGTGTTTATGGTTTAACTAAAGTTCAATCGGGCGAATTAGTTGAATTTGAAACCGGCTTGCAAGGTATTGTTTTGAACCTTGAAGAAGATAATGTTGGTGTGGTTCTATTGGGCCCTTCAGACAAAATCAAAGAGGGTGATACTATTAAACGTACTAAGAAAATTGCCTCTATTAAAGTTGGTGAAGGTATGCTGGGACGTGTTGTTAATACGCTTGGTGAGCCAATCGACGGTAAAGGACCTATTTTAGGTGAAACTTACGAAATGCCGATTGAGCGTAAAGCACCAGGTGTAATTTATCGCCAGCCGGTAACTGAGCCTTTACAAACTGGTATTAAAGCTATCGATGGGATGATTCCTATTGGTCGTGGTCAGCGTGAGCTTGTTATTGGTGATCGTCAGATTGGTAAAACAGCCGTATGTATTGATACCATTATCAACCAAAAAGAATTTTATGAAGCAGGTAATCCTGTATTCTGTATATATGTAGCTTGCGGTCAGAAAGCAAGTACTGTAGCAAACATTGTTCGTACTCTTGAAGAGAACGGTGCAATGCCATATACAGTAGTTGTTGCTGCTTCTGCTGCTGAACCTGCTCCATTGCAGTTCTATGCTCCTTTCTCAGGTGCAGCAATAGGTGAGTTTTTCCGTGATACTGGAAGACCAGCTTTAATTGTTTATGATGATTTATCTAAACAAGCTGTTGCATACCGTGAGGTGTCATTGTTATTACGTCGTCCACCCGGTCGTGAGGCTTATCCAGGTGACGTGTTCTATCTTCACAGTCGTTTGTTAGAGCGTGCTGCAAAGATCAACTCGAATGATGAGATTGCACAAGCGATGAACGATTTACCGGAATCGTTAAAAGGTATCGTTAAAGGTGGCGGTTCATTAACTGCATTGCCTATTATTGAAACTCAAGCGGGTGACGTTTCTGCATATATCCCTACCAACGTAATTTCAATTACTGATGGTCAGATCTTCTTAGAAAGTAACTTGTTCAATGCGGGTATTCGTCCGGCCATTAACGTAGGTATCTCGGTATCACGTGTGGGTGGTAATGCTCAGATCAAGTCAATGAAAAAAGTTGCTGGTACATTAAAATTGGATCAGGCTCAGTACCGTGAGTTAGAGGCGTTCTCTAAATTCGGTTCAGACCTAGATGCTGCTACTAAATCAGTTCTTGATAAAGGTGCACGTAACGTTGAGATTTTGAAACAAGGTCAGTTCTCTCCTGTAACTGTTGAGAAACAAGTTGCTATCATTTATATCGGTACTAAAAACTTAATGCGTTCAGTTCCTATAAATAAAGTAAGAGAATTTGAAGCTGAATATTTACAGCAATTAGAATTGCGTCATCCAGAAACGTTAAAAGCTTTAAAAGCAGGTAAGTTTGATGATTCAATCACTGGAGTATTAGAAACTGTGGCTAAAGAGCTTTCAAGTAAATACTAATAAAGCTGAACTGAAGATAAAGAAGAATGGCTAATTTAAAAGAAGTAAGAATTCGAATAGCATCGGTACAATCTACTCAGCAGATTACCAAAGCCATGAAAATGGTTTCGGCCGCTAAGTTGAAGCGTGCAACTAATGCTATCATACAGTTACGTCCTTATGCTACCAAGCTAAAAGAGATCTTAGGAAATCTTTCAGCTAGTTTAGAGGGATCATCGTCACCTTTTATACAAGAGCGTGAACCTAACAAGGTTTTGATCGTTGTGGTTTCTTCTAACCGTGGTTTAGCTGGTGCGTTTAATATGAACGTAATTAAAGCTACTAATAATTTGATTGCCGAGAAGTATAGCGAACAGTTGAAAAATGGTAATGTAAGTATTGTAGCTATAGGTAAGAAATCTCAGGATTTCTTTGAGAAACGTAACTACAACGTAATTGGAAACAATAACGAGGTGTATTCTGAACTTACTTTCGAAAATGTTACCAAAATCACTGATGCTATCATGGTAGGCTTTGCCAAAGGTGAGTATGATAGAGTTGAACTGGTATACAACAGATTTAAAAATGCTGCTGTTCAAATTTTAACTACTGAACAATTAATTCCATTAACTAATGGCCAGGATGCTACAGAAGAGAAATCTACTAACGTAGACTATATTTTAGAGCCTTCTCAGGAAGAAATAGTTGAGCAGTTAATTCCTAAGTCAATTAAAATTCAATTATACAAAGCTGTATTGGATTCTCATGCTTCTGAACATGGTGCCCGTATGACATCAATGGATAAAGCAACTGAAAATGCAGGCGACTTGTTGAAAGCTTTAAAGCTTTCGTACAACCAGGCTCGTCAGGCTGCAATTACCACAGAGCTTACAGAAATTGTAAGTGGTGCAGCTGCTTTGAATGGGTAGAATTGAGTGATATAAAAAGATCAGCGTTATATGCTGTATTAGTTTAAAAAATATTATTTTTGCGCAGTACATAAAAACAGTAAAATGGAACAGACACCAAAACACAATACAGAAAGCATGAAAAGAGCTAACGAGATCTCAATTTATAAGTTGATGACCGTTGGGATTTTAGTTGGTATTTTGGGCGTATTTTTACGCTTTGCTGGTGACTCTACCACATTGTCTATTATTTCATGGGCAATACTTTTAATCGGTTCTATAATCGCTTGTAAAGGTGTATTCAAAATATTAGACGCATAGTATAAAAATATTTTTTTAGAAACGTCCTCATTAGCAAAAGCTGGTGAGGACGTTTTTTTTTGTAACGTTTATATGATTTACATTAAAATTGATCTTATTTATTGAAATTTTTAGGTTACCTAATTTAATATTTGGTATTAAGGAAAAAACCTAATCATTAATACTATGAAAAAATATTTAATCTATTGTGTATTCGCAATAGCCATGTTTTCGTGCAACAGTAATAAAGATTCAAAATTAGAAAATTCTGACTCCGCAAGTGCCAATCTGGAGGCAACAGATTCACTTCTAGCTGAAAAGATCATCAAGACTGCAGATATGCGTTTCAGGGTTAAGGACGTTCAGAATACGAAAGAGAAATTAAGCTCAGCAATAAAAGCCGAAGGAGGAACCATTGCAGAGTTCACGGTTCAAAGCAATATCCAACAAACAGAAAAGGTAAAATATTCTACAGACTCATTATTGGAGCTTACTTCCTACCGCACGGAAGGATTTATAATAGCAAAGGTTCCTTCAGATAAGCTGGATGAGTTCACCAATAAAGTAGCAAAGTTTGCTGTTTTTATAGATCAGCAATCGCTTAAAATGGACGATCAAAGCATTGTCTATTTGAGCAATAAATTAAAGAATGAAAATAGGGTTGAGGCTGTAGAACAACTTAATAAGCATGCCAATAAGAAAAGTAATAATGTAGAAACCTCGCTATCTCTTAAAGATGATTACGTAGATAAAAAGATAGAGAATCTGATGATTGAYAGTAAAGTTCAGTACAGTACAATTACCCTTAATTTTTATCAGAACAATACTGTTAAGAGCATTCTTGTTGGAAATGATGATTTGTATAGCTATCGTCCAAATTTCTTTACCCGATTGGGATTAAGCTTTCAGAACGGATGGTACATCTTTAAAGAAGTTATACTTGTTGCAATGAACTTATGGGTTTGGATATTAATTGGAACAGCAGCGTATTTCGGCTTTAAATATTATCGTAAAAGAAAAGTAGTTAACGCAAATCAGGTTACTGCTTAAGACGTTTTTTATTGTCTTTGGCAAATGCTTCCCAGCCGGAGTAGGATTTACCTGCTCCGCTGGTGCTTACCCTCTGAAAAGAATGGCAAACAGCAACAGCTAGACCATCGGTTGCATCTAGAAATTCGGGTGTTTCCTTAAAATTTAATAGTCGCTGTAACATGGCGGCTACCTGTTCTTTACTGGTATTTCCGTTGCCTGYTATGGATTGTTTGATTTTCCGGGGTGCATATTCTGCAATGGGGATATTTCTGGATAGGGCAGCTGCCATTGCTACACCCTGTGCCCGACCTAATTTTAGCATAACCTGAATGTTTTTCCCATAAAAAGGAGCCTCAAGTGCCAGAACATCGGGTTTAAACTCATCCAAAAGGAGAATGGTTTTTTCAAAAATGCGCTGTAATTTCAAAAAGTGATCGTCCATATGATCCATTTTAACGATCCCCATGGTGATTAATTCAATTTTACTTCCTTTCTCTAACACTACTCCATATCCCATTATTGAAGTTCCCGGGTCTATACCCATGATCACCCTTTCCTTTTTTTCAGCCAACATAAAACAATATTAAGCATATTTGCAGATAGTAAATACAAAAAAGTTGACATCGCGGTACAAAAAAATACTTTCCTACTTTATTAAAACAGCAATTGTTGTATTTGCCTTTTGGATCATTTACAACAAACTGTCAAATAATGAGAATTTAAACTCATTTAAAAATTTATTAAAGCAAATTCCTGAATCAGAAATTATCCTGGTGATGACTACGGTTATTGTTCTTATGCTTTTGAACTGGGGGCTGGAAGCGCTAAAATGGAGAAGGTTAGTTTCAGGCATAGAGAAAATTAGCATTTGGAGATCTATTGAATCTGTATTCTGTGGATTAACCTGGGCAGTGTTCACACCCAACAGAATTGGAGAATATGGTGGCCGGGTCTTCTTCCTGTCGCCTAAAAGAAGGATTGTAGGTGTAGTGGCCATGGCGGTTGGGAATATAGGCCAAATGGTACTTACCAACGTGTTTGGCGCAATAGCACTATGTATTTTCATCTACAAGTTTGTAAATATAGATTACCGCTTGTTTTATGCCCTGGTAATCCTTTCAATAATGTTCTGCTTGTTTTTTATCATTTTTTATTTTAATATAAAATGGTTAAATGGAATTTTGGTGTCCATGCGTTTTACACGTAAATACAAAAGATTCTATGGGATTCTTGCAAGATATCAGAAAAGGGAGCTGCTAAACATATTGTTGTTTTGCTTGTCAAGATACGTTGTGTTTAGTACCCAATACTTTATCCTTTTCTATTGGCTAATACCTGAATTACATTATCTTGATATCATGATGATGGTGAGTATTCTGTTTTTTGTGCAATCGACTTTACCTTCTCTTGATCTTTTTGATATAGGGGTTAGGAGTGTTACGGCATCATACTTTTTTGGCTTCATAACAGATCAGAATATTGCAGTTATAGCGTGCACTGCTGGTATCTGGCTAATAAATATTATAATTCCTGCTATATTAGGAACTTATTTCGTTTTTAAACTTAATTTCTTTGGAAATATTCAGCGCAGTTAGTTACCTCTCCTCTTTCTTAACTATTTTATATGTAATAGTGGTTATAGCCTTTATTAAAGGGTGGCATAGCCTTATATATTTTAAGACTTCTGAGGGTGAAGGAAAAACCAGGGTGTCCATTTTGGTAGCCGCACGTAATGAAGAAACAAATATTTCAAATACTATTGATGACCTGCTTGCTCAAAATTATAATAAGGAACTCACGGAAATTATCTTCATCGATGATCATTCTACAGACAGAACCGCTGAAATTATAAGATCGTATGCAAGCAGAGGTGTAAAATTAATTTGCCTTAATGAGGATCAAGCTTTAAACTCCTATAAAAAAAAGGCGATACAAACAGCTATAGGACAGTCGACCGGTACATTGATAATTACTACTGATGCTGATTGCAGAATGGGGCCAGACTGGTTAAAAACGATAATCCAGTTTTATGAGGCAGGAAATTATAAAATGATTTCCTCACCTGTTGCTTATTTTCAGGAAAAAAGTTTCTTTGAGCGGGCACAATCGCTGGAGTTTCTTTATTTAATAGGCTTGGGTGCTTCAACCATAGGGAACAAACAACCGTCTACCTGCAATGGTGCCAATTTGGCCTATGAGAAGGAAGCCTTTTATGAAGTAGGTGGATTTAAAGGAATTGATGATCTCGCTTCTGGTGATGATGAATTACTTTTGCATAAAATAGCAGCTCGCTTTGATAACAATGTTGGATTTTTAAAGAATAGAGATGCTATCGTTTATACACATGCGAAGCCCACATTAAAGGAATTCATTCAGCAGAGGAAACGTTGGGCTTCAAAAAGCACCAGATACAAAAACAAGTCGATCATTGTTCTTGGTGTTTGCATATGGTTGTTCAACCTAAGTGTACTTATGAACCTGGGTATTGGTTTGTTTATAGGGTTCTATTTTAAATTGGCTGTATTTCAAATACTGGCAAAAATAATAGTCGAATTCTTATTTTTATATGATGTAACTGGTTTTGCAAGAAGGCGAAAATTATTGCTTCTGCTGCCTGTGTTAAACATATTGCACATGATATACATCGTTTATATTGGTATTGCCGGCAACTCCGGAAAATATAACTGGAAAGGGAGAATGGTAAAGTAGTGGAAGCAAACAATAGCCCTTCAAGAAAAGTCTGGAAACGGTTTAGAAAGAATAAACTAGCCTTTGGTGGGTTGTTATTTATTGTTACGCTTATCATTATGGGTATTCTTGGTTATGCAATTACTCCTGATCAAACCCCGAATGCGAATACCATGCATCTTCAGCTTACAAATAAAAAACCAGGAAGAACCTTTGATTTTTTAATTGTCAGTAAAAACAAGAACATTAGGAAAGTTAATTTCTTTGAGAAGATGCTTTATGGCCAGGAGGCAGACTTTAAGAGTGTACCTATCACTTCTTACCGTGAAAGCCAGGGCAAAGTTTATGCAAGAGAATATATTGGCGATGATGAGCAAGCGGAGGAAACAAGTTTCCCTTTAGTTAAAGGTACTAACCGCTATACGCAGACTTTTTGGCTAGGCACTGATGTTTATGGACGAGATCTGTTAAGCAGATTGATCCTGGGAATTCGCGTGTCATTGTCGGTAGGGTTAATGGCTGTACTTATTTCCCTTTTTATTGGAGTTAGTTTAGGGGCCTTGGCAGGTTATTTTGGAGGTAAAACTGATGCTGCAATCAGCTGGTTTATGAATGTGATCTGGTCGCTACCATCCCTATTACTGGTCATTGCAATTTCGTTTGCCCTCGGTAAAGGATTCTGGCAAATATTTATAGCGGTTGGGTTATCTACCTGGGTAGATGTTGCCCGTTTGGTACGCGGACAGGTAATTGCATTAAAGGAGGTAGAATTTGTAGAAGCATCAAAAGCACTTGGATATTCTACTCCAAGAATCATCATAAAGCACATCCTACCTAATATTGCCGGTCCAATACTTGTGGTTGCTTCTGCGAATTTCGCTTCGGCAATACTTTTAGAAACAGGATTAAGCTTTTTAGGCTTTGGGGCACAACCTCCAATGGCTAGCTGGGGAGGTATGATAAAGGAGCATTACGGATATATTATTATGGATGCTGCCTATCTGGCTATTCTACCTGGACTTGCAATTATGCTTACCGTATATGCGTTTAATTTATTAGCTATTGGACTAAGAGATGCATTTGATGTAAAGTCGCAAAATATCTCTGTATAGGCACAACTATTAAATTTACTAACTTTGTTGTAATATGCTATTGAACTGTTACCAGAATGAATTATTAGAAGCCGGATGTGATGAAGCAGGGAGAGGTTGTTTGGCAGGGCCAGTATTTGCTGCTGCTGTAATTTTACCTCCTGATTTTATTGCCGGAGAGTTAACTGATTCTAAAAAGCTTACTCATAAACAGCGTTGTAATTTAAGGGTAATTATAGAAAGGGARGCAATTGCCTGGGCTGTAGCAGAAGTTGATCACCTGGAAATAGATAAGATTAATATCCTCAATGCATCCTTTCTTGCAATGCATAGAGCAGTAGAAAAGTTAGCCATAAAGCCAGAATATCTGAGCATAGATGGAAACCGTTTCAAAGCATACCCAAACATTCCTCATACCTGCATTGTGAAAGGAGATGGTAAATATTTAAATATTGCAGCAGCGTCTATTCTTGCTAAAACCCATAGAGATGAATTTATGGAAAATATATCGATCCAATATCCTCATTATCAGTGGCATCAAAATAAAGGGTATCCTACAATAGTACATCGGATGGCTGCCTTAGAGCACGGCTTGTCGCCATTTCACCGTAAAACTTTCACAATTAGCAATCCGCAACTGGCCCTATTTTCCGAAAACGAAGGATAATTAGTATTTTCACGTGATTTGAAAATATTAATTCTGACAAATAGGGTCCCCTTTCCGCCAAATAGTGGATATCCCATAGTAGTTTATAACACTATTAAGGGGTTGCTACAACTTGGCCTCGAAATAACCTTATTTAGCATCAACACTAATAAACACAGAGTTGATGTGGATGATATTTATGACCCTGTTTTTGACAGCATAAAATTCCATTCCTTTAGCTTGGATACCGAGGTTAATGTTTGGGGAGCGTTATTTAATGTTTTCTCTAATCAGTCTTATAACGTTTCAAGATATTTTGATGATGAGGCGGCTAAACTGCTTGAAGATATTTTAAGGGAAAATGAATTTGATATTATTCAATTCGAGGGGCTGTTTGTGGTGCCTTATCTGGATATTGTTAAAGCGAATAGTAAGGCCAAAGTGGTTTATAGGGCGCATAATATAGAGTTTGATGTTTGGGAGCGTATTGCAAGAACCGAAAAGTTTACACCAAGACGGATGTATTTACAATTTCTTGCGCGTCGTTTAAAGGTTTATGAAACCGAACAGATGAACAGGTTTCACCAGGTTTTTGCTATAAGCGAGCAAGACAGGCAAAGTATTCTTCGGTTTGGTTGTGAAACAGCTCTTGAAGTTTTTCCGGTAGCACTAGACTTTAAAAAATATGTTACCGACCCCTCTAAAACCAGCTTTCCTACGTTGTTTCATTTAGGGGCTATGGATTGGCGACCAAATAAAGAGGGATTGGAATGGTTTCTTGATGAAATATGGCCGGATATAGAAAAATTGAGTAGTGAGCTGCGATTTTATATCGCTGGAAAAAACATGCCCAGAGAGTTTTTTGAGTATGACTCTGAAAACCTGGTAGTAGAAGGTGAAATTTTTGACGCAATAGAATTTATTAATTCTAAAGCGATTATGATAGTTCCGCTGTTGTCTGGCAGTGGGATGCGGGTAAAAATTATCGAAGGTATGGCCATGAGCAAATGTATCATTGCAACAAGCATGGCCGCCGAAGGAATCAAGTGCGAACATGGTAAAGATATTCTTATAGCCAATACTGCCGACGAGTTTTACAGGTCTATACTGCAATGCATCACCAACCCTAAAAAATGGCGTGAAATAGGTGAAAATGCGAGAAAAACGGTAGAGCGTGATCACGACTTTTTTTCCATCTCTAAAAGGATGTTGAATATCTACCAAAAGTTAGTAAGTGCTTAAATTTTATATACCTTTGCCCACGTTTTTACAGATATATAATATGAAGAATACCGCATTAACAGATAAACACATCTCTTTAGGGGCTAAAATGGTGCCATTTGCAGGTTATAATATGCCAGTTCAGTACGACGGTATAAATGCAGAACATGCTGTGGTTAGAAACGGCGTTGGCGTTTTTGACGTTAGCCATATGGGCGAATTTATTTTAAAGGGCGAGAATGCGTTAGACTTAATTCAACGTGTTACCAGTAATGATGCTTCAAAACTTTATGATGGAAAAGTACAATACTCTTGCCTTCCAAACGAAGACGGAGGCATTGTTGATGATTTGTTGGTTTATCGTATAGATGAAAAAACCTATATGCTGGTTGTTAATGCATCTAACATAGATAAAGACTGGAACTGGATTCAGAAATTCAATGATAAAGGTGTAGAAATGCATAATATTTCTGATAAAACATCTTTACTTGCGATACAAGGACCTAAAGCGGCCGAAGCATTGCAAGGTTTAACTGATGTTGATCTCGCTTCTATGGAATATTACAACTTCGTAAAAGGTACATTTGCAGGTGTTGATAATGTTGTGATCTCTGCAACTGGTTATACTGGTGCCGGAGGTTTTGAGATCTATTTTGATAACGAACACGCCGATAAAATCTKGGATGCTATTTTTGAAGCAGGTAAACCTTTCAATATGAAACCTATTGGCTTAGGTGCCCGTGATACTTTGCGTTTAGAAATGGGTTTCTGTTTATACGGAAATGATATTGATGACGCTACCTCTCCAATTGAAGCAGGATTAGGATGGATCACTAAATTCACTAAGGAATTTACCAACTCTGATGCTTTATTAGCTCAAAAAGAAGCTGGTATTGCGCGTAAACTAATAGGATTTGAAATGATTGACAGGGGGATCCCTCGTCATGACTATGAAATAGTGGATGCCGAAGGGAACGTAATAGGTAAGGTTACTTCTGGTACTCAATCTCCGTCTTTACAAAAGGCAATAGGAATGGGATACATTTCAAAAGGCATGGATAAAGAAGGAACCGAGATTTTTATCAATATCCGTAATAATAAAATTAAAGCCAAAGTAGTTAAATTCCCTTTTTATAAATAAAAGCCATATCCTGTCGATGCAAAAAAGTATAGAAGTTTGTTTAACGCCCGCATTATTAGATCTGTATGCTATTGAAGATAGCATTGTGGTAGTTATTGATGTGCTCAGAGCGACTTCTTCCATCGTGTATGGAATAGATAACGKCGCAACTGCAATTATACCGGTAGCAAACGTAGAAGATTGTCTTAACTATTCTGATAAAGGATTTTTACTGGCAGCAGAGCGTGACGGACAAGTGGTAGAAGGATATGACTTCGGGAATTCACCTTTCTCCTATACAACTGAAAAGGTTGGTGGCAGAACTGTAGTGCTTACAACTACTAATGGTACAAAAGCCCTTCATATGGCGAGAAAACGAGCGCATCAGGTAGTGATGGGCTCTTTTTTAAATCTACAGGCCCTATGCAACTGGCTTAAAATTCAGGATAAAAGTGTTTTGTTACTTTGTGCAGGATGGAAAGATAAATTCAATCTGGAAGATACCCTGTTTGCCGGAGCTGTAGTTGCTGAATTGCGTAAGGAATTTACTCATTTCGATGATTCTTCTGTAGCTGCAGAAGACTTATATAAACTGGCCAAAGATGACCTTAGAAGTTATCTTCATAAATCTTCCCATAGCCACAGACTAGCTGAATTAAATATAGAAGAAGATGTAAGGTTCTGCTTGCAGTTAAACCTTTGTCAGGCGATTCCAGTTATGGATGGTGATGCTTTAGTTTCTTTAAAAGCTACTCCAGTTCTTTAATCGGAACCTTTATCAGATTCTTTAGGCTTTCGTTACTTTTAATGGTTTTCAACGTTTCTTCATATGCGAGCCAATAGATAGTTTCGGCTTTTTTCATGTCAAAAGTACTGATCTCACCCATTCCTTTTGGCTCGATTAGCACATTACAGAAGGCGGCCTTTTCTTCCATATCTTTATTTACAGACATCAGCCCCGCTCTTGCCATTAACGCCGTAATCTTGGTGATTTTTTCAACGGGTTTTAAGTGGTTGCATGACGATCCGATAATGAAATCGCAGTTATTTAATAAAGGTTCAACCGGAAAGTTATTTAAAATGCCGCCATCAACATACATCTCATTATTTATCATAATCGGTTTAAATATGCCCGGAATGCAGCTAGATGCTTGTATGGTCCTGATCAGGGGCCCTTTGTCAAAGTATACCAATTCTCCTTTGCTGAAATTAGTTGTAGCAATGGTAAGTGGGATTTTTAGGCTTTCAATTCTATCATCAGGAAAGTATTCTTTAAATAAGCTTGATGTATTTTCAATATTAATTAAGCCTAGTGAGCCTACCGCAGGTCGAAGGAATTTTAAGAGTTTGGTCTTTATAAAAATATTTAAAGCATCTTCAGGATCGATGCCTGAAGCAAATAAGGCTCCTGCAATTGAACCTGCACTGGTTCCGCTAATGTGACTAAACTTAATGCCGGCATTTCCAAATGCCTTTAAAACACCCAGGTGTGCAATTCCTCTGATTCCGCCACCAGATAATACGATTCCTATTTTAGTCATTTAGCATTATTTAGGTTTGTACTTTGATAAATTTAATATTTTTTGAGCATCCTGTTCAGCCATCAATTGCTGTAAGGTAACATCTTTATTTTCCTGCATGTACTTTCTTATAATCTGCCATCCGGTCCAGATACCTAATTTAGGAGCTGACTCGTTCTTCTCTCCAAGTCCGGGCGTAAAAGGGCCTTCGCTCAAAAGCACCTGTATCTTCTGGTAATCGGTTTCAAATAATAGGTTGTTCTGTAGATAATAGGCCCAAATGTCGCTTTCAAAAGTCTTACACCAGTCTATATGTTTTTGAGTATATCCTATTTTAACTGAATCCGGAACTTTCTCATCAAGCACCTTGTCCATAAAGTATAAAATTTTTCCGTTATGAATCATCTTTGAAAGTAAGGTTCTGTCTTCGTCCCGTTCATGAAATAGTTCTTCTCGTGCATAAGTCTCAGTTATTCGCGGAACAATGTATTCAGGAGTAAAACGTCGGGAAAGGTAAGTTGGTACACTTTGCACTATGGCTTTGTAAAATTGGTTGTTTTTTCCCATAAACATATCCAACCCAATGCCCATGTAATTATCGCCAATTGGCGTCTGCACAGCAAAACCAGAAACAAATGATATAAACTGAGGAACTTTTGCTTTAGGATAATAGTAAAGGACGTATTTAAAAGTTTCAGATAAGTCTTTTTCTATTGGTGTTATGTCTTTAAAAACACTATCCACCTCTTTGTTTAAATCTGAGTACGCAGAATCCTGGTATAGGGTGGTTAAGATCTCTTGATTTGTATAGTCAAAATTACCAACCATCCTATGCACATAGTCATCGTAAAAAGTACCGTATTTCTTTGTTAGGAACGCATTGGTCTCACTTAGATTTTTAGATTTTCCGGCATATAAATCTCTATCGAACCGGGCAATTTTGACATCTAAATGTATTGCGCTAACATCAGGTTTAGTACTTTGGGTACACGAAACAAGTAGTGACGAAAAAAAAGCCGACACAAATAGAAAAAATAGATAGCTTTGGTGGAATTTTACGTTATATATCATTGTAAACAAATATAAAGTAAGTTTATTCAAGCTTCATAGGCATTAAAGGAAAATATATTTATATGAAACACACATTTATCGCGATATTATTATTGTTTGTAACAGGAAGCGTTTTTGCACAAGATTCTTTATCTCCATATTACGGTTTCAGACTTGGATTAACCGCTCATCCAACAATAGGTTGGGTAAAACCACAGGTGGGTAAAAGTAATGGAGTTGCTCTTGGATTTTCCTATGGTTTAATGGGGKACTTTAATTTTGCTGAGAACTATAGTTTTGCAACGGGTGTTACCATCACTACAATTAATGGTAAAAGCACGCAGATAATTACTGAAGAAACTACTCCTCCAACTCAAATACCCTATGAACTTAAGTATAAGCTTCAATATATCGAAGTGCCACTTACAGTTAAACTAAAAACTGTTAAAATTAATGATATCCGCTGGTATGGCCAATTTGGTTTATCAAATGATTTTAATATCGGAGCCAAACAGGATGCCGATGCCGCAGGAAAATCAAGCTTGCGCGATGAGAATATTTCGAAAACAATTAAGCTATATCGTGCCGGCCTGATATTAGGTGCAGGAGCAGAATTTGACCTAAGTGGAAATACAAGTATTGCAGCAGGACTAACGTATAACAATGGCTTTACCGACATTACCACCGATAAAAATAATAATATCCGCAATCATTATCTTGGTATTAATTTTGGCGTTTTCTTTTAATAAACTTACTTAGCAGTACTTTCTACAATTACAAGCTCATGAATATAGCACTGGCGCAACTCAACTATCACATTGGTAATTTTGAATACAACACAAAAAAAATAATCGACAACATTCAGTTGGCAAAAGATAAAGGAGCCGACCTGGTTGTATTCGCTGAGCTGGCTATTTGTGGTTATCCACCACGTGATTTCTTAGAATTTGATGAGTTTATTGGTCTGTGCGAAACTGCTGCACAAGAAATTGCAGCTCATTGTAAAGGGATTGCCTGTATTGTAGGTTTGCCTGTTAAAAACGAGGTGCTTGCAGGAAAAGATTTATACAATGCGGCATATTTCATAGAGGAAGGAGAGGTAAAAGCCATTGCAAAAAAAGCATTGCTTCCAAATTACGATGTATTCGACGAATACCGTTATTTTGAACCTGCCACTCAATTCGAATGCATAACTTTTAAGGGCCGTAAAATAGCCCTAACCATTTGCGAAGACTTATGGAACATCAACAACAATCCATTGTATGTTTCCAATCCGATGGATGAATTGATTAAGCAAAACCCTGATCTGATGATTAATATTGCGGCGTCGCCATTTTCATATTGCCATGATGATGAAAGGGTAGTGGTTCTGGCAGATAATGCTAAAAAATATAAACTTCCTTTATTGTACGTTAATCAGGTAGGTGCGCAAACTGAAATCGTATTTGATGGCGGTTCACTGGCATTTGATAAAGAAGGTAATCTTCTGGATGAAATGGCTTATTTTAAAGAAGAGTTAAAGATCTATGAAGTTGAAGGTGATTTAATTAAAGGATATACGCCCAAAATACATAGAACTATTACCGACATAGAGCAGATTTACGAAGCGTTAGTCTTGGGTATTAAAGATTACTTTGTAAAGTCGGGCTTTAAAAAAGCAGTGTTGGGCCTTTCAGGAGGTATAGATTCGGCTATTGTATGCGCCCTGGCATGTAGGGCTTTAGGAGCGGAAAATGTAATGGCGGTGTTAATGCCTTCAAAATATTCGTCTGACCATTCTATTCAGGATGCACTTGATCTTGTTAGAAATATTGGTTGTCAGCATGAAATCATTCCAATTAAAGAGGCGGCCAATGCGTTTGACAATATGATGGCGGCTGCTTTTAAAGGATTACCTTTTAACCTTACTGAAGAGAATATTCAGGCAAGATGCAGAGGGATCATTGTGATGGCGATGTCTAATAAGTTTGGCTATATCCTTCTAAACACATCAAACAAAAGTGAATGCGCGGTAGGGTATGGTACACTATATGGTGATATGTGTGGCGCAATTGGCGTAATTGGAGATGTATACAAAACCCAGGTTTACCAACTGGCTAATTATATTAATAAAGACGGAGTGGTAATACCAGAAAATTCCATTGTTAAACCACCGTCGGCAGAACTTAGGCCAGGCCAAAAAGATTCAGATTCATTACCTGATTACGATATCCTTGATAAGATACTGTTTCAATATATAGAGCTAAAGCAAAGTTCATCAGCAATCATTGCACAAGGCTATGATGATGCGCTGGTAAGAAGGATCATTAAAATGGTAAATACGGCAGAGTTCAAGCGTTATCAAACACCGCCGATATTAAGGGTTTCTCCAAAAGCATTTGGTATGGGCCGCAGAATGCCCATAGTTGGAAAGTACCTTTCTTAGTTACTTTTTAACCCACTTTCTGTAAGGAATAATTAGTGCGAGCAAGCCAGCCAATACAGATAGAATTTTAGGAATAAAATCGCCATTTCTTACATAAAAAGTAAGATCATCATTTAAATTGATATCTGCTTTAATGGCTGTTCTGGTCCACCATTTGGTTTGCTGTATAATATCGCCTTTCTGGTTAATGAAACAAGAAATACCCGTATTGGCTGATCTTACAACATACCTGCGGGTTTCTATAGCTCTTAGTTTGGCATATAACAAGTGCTGGTCCTTTCCTGATGTATTTCCCCACCAGCCATCATTGGTTACAATAGCAATAAACTGTGCGCCATTCTTAACAGCTTGGGCCACCCAACCTCCCCAGATCGATTCATAGCAAATTACAGGTACAGCACCTACTCCACCATACGAATAAAATACTTGAGGGTCTTTTTGCCAGCCATAACCACCTACTGTTCCTCCAAAACCTTCAAAAACCGGTGCTAATACTGATAATGCTGTGGGAAAAGGCATTTTCTCTACTCCTGGTACCAATTTAGATTTGTGATAGAATTGTACATTAGCAGAGTTCTCTATCTGTAATGCGGCATTAAAAACATCAACATAGGTGCTATTATCATATTGTCTGGCCGAAGGCGTTTGTTTGTCGTTGTAGAACTTAATACTCTCAATGCCACTAATAATACTGCCATTTTTGTATTTTTCAAGGAATTTCTGAGCATCCAGGAATTCAGAATTGGTGCGGATTCTATCTTCATCAGAGCGATCTGAAATTGCTGTTTCAGGCCATATAAAATATTCGGTACTTGGCTGAGCAACGGAGTCGGATAAATGAGTAAGGATTTTAAGCTGCTCACTTGAAGAAATACCACCAAATTTTTTGTAAGGATCTATATTGGGTTGTACAACTACTACGTTAACAGGAACCTCTTTTTCTTCGTACTCGTAGTATAAGGTTAGGGACAATGCAATCGGCGCTGCAATAATCACAACCCACAGAAGTGCAAATTTAAATCGGGCAAAGCCAATAGCAGTACCCGGTTTAAGTGCTTTAAAGGCCTCATAAGCAATAATGTTACTTAGTAGTATCCAGAATGAACCGCCATAAACACCAGTGTATTCATACCATTGCGCAAGCTGATGCATGCCCGATAGGCCATTCCCTAAATTCATCCATGGAAAGGAAAGATCCCAGCTCTGGTGCAAAAACTCCATTGCAATATAAAAGCATATTAGCCCCAAATAGGCAATGTATTTATTTACCAGTCTGCCTAGTCTGTAATATAGCCAGAAAGCAAAAGTCATGAGCAGTGCTCCTAAGCCATAAGGGATAAGCGAAACAAAGAAAGATACCACAGGGCCATTTACTGAACTTATGGCATTATACACCCAATAAATAGATGCGGTATTCCAAATTAGAAAGGTTAATCCTGCTGTTAGGAAAATACGCTTACCTTTTTTAGGATTTTCGCTTTGTTTAATTCTTTCTAAGGCAATAAGTAATGGAACAAGACCAACCAGTAATAATGGAGTGGTAAACTTAATAGGAGGCCAGGCCAGCCACATTAAAAACGCACTTAGTAAAGCAAGGAGAGCAGTGTTTCTGAATTTCATTATAAGCTGTCTAAAATATCGGCTTTTTTAGCTTCATATTCTTCCTGCGTAATAAGGTGTTTATCATACAGGCTTTTTAGTTTTCTTAGCTTTAATGTAGTTTCATCTTCTGGTTCTTCTACCGGTATTGCAGGCGCAGCAGGGGGTGGAGAAAAGAATGCTTGTGGCTCGTCTTCTTCCACTGGTTCCGGAGCGGGCAATGTATTTACAGTTACTGGCGATGTGGATGATCTTCTTTCTTCCAGATCAAGTTGTCTTTGTTGCTCTTTAAAACTTTCTAATTGCTCATATGCAGCCTGATATAACTTGCGGGCCTGCACTTTAGGGATATATTCTGTGATGATATTTTCGCCATGTAAAGGCACGCAAATGAATTTAGAACCAAATAATTCTTCTTTAAAGGAAACTTCTTTAATGCTCTTCCAGGAAATGTCTTTAAAATTCATGGTAATTCCAAAATTGCCAGGCTCACAATAGAAGATACGCTTGTTACTTACTGCAATACAATCAGGTAAAAGATTTACCGCCGGCTTTTTTTGTACAGCCATGTAAATCAGTTCCTCATTGCTGGTTAACATATCATTTAATTTACCTAAAACTTTTTCTACAGCTTTAGGATCCTGTTCGTCACTTAAAAATCTATCTATTAATATCATGTTATTTTCTTATAATAATTTCAGTAGTGAGCTATCAAAAATTGAACCCTAATTATCGCGATCATACTTAGCTTTCTTTTTTACTTCTTCAGCTCCCGCAATACAAATTACGAATTCTCCTTTTAATATATTGTTTTCAAAATGTGATTTAATTTCGGTTAAAGTACCTCTCACAGTTTCTTCATAAAGTTTGGTTAACTCACGACTTACCGATGCCTGACGATCTGCACCCAAATACTGTGCAAATTCCTCAAGTGTTTTAAGTAACCGATGCGGGCTTTCATACAAAACTATTGTCCTTTCTTCCTCAGCCAGTTTTTTAAAACGTGTTTGTCGTCCTTTTTTTACGGGCAAAAAGCCTTCAAAAACAAAGGCGTCAGAAGGCAATCCTGAGTTTACCAGGGCAGGCACAAAGGCCGTAGCTCCAGGCAAGCACTCTACTGCCAAATCATTTTTTATTGCTTCCCTAACCAAAAAGAAGCCAGGGTCGGATATTGCAGGTGTTCCGGCATCTGATATCAAAGCTACCATTTTACCTTCTTTCAAAAACTTAATGATTTCTGAGGTTGCCTGATGTTCATTGTGTTGGTGATGTGAATATGCTTTTTTATCAATCCCGAAATGCTTCAGCATAGGGGCGCTGGTACGGGTATCCTCTGCAAGGATCACATCAGCTTCTTTTAAAATCCGGATTGCCCTGAAGGTCATGTCTTCAAGATTTCCAATAGGGGTGGGCACAAGAAATAGTTTACCTTCCATAATTATTAGGTCTCGTATTGTGCTACTGCATTCGCAATGACGAGTTAAGTTATTATCTTTGTTTAAAAAATAAAATAATGCTGCAAGTTAACTATATCCGCGAAAATAGAGAGAAAGTTTTAGAAGGACTAAGTGTACGTAATTTTAAGCACCCAGAACTGGTTGATGAAATTATTAAAATTGACGAAGAACGAAGACAAGTTCAAACCTCGCTGGATAACCTTTCCGCAGTAGCCAATGCAGCTGCAAAACAGATTGGTGAACTAATGCGTAGCGGAAAGAAAGAAGAAGCAGAGGTACTTAAAGCAGAAACTACGTCAAATAAGGAAGAGCATAAGAACCTTTCAGATCAGTTAACAGAAGTGGAAGACGCCTTATATGGTTTGATTGTACAGCTACCAAACCTACCTCATCACCTTGTAAAACCAGGGAGTGTAGCTGAAGACAATGAAGTTGTTTATGAACACGGCAATCCTGCCGATTTACCGGAAGGTGCACTGCCACACTGGGAATTGACTGCTAAATACGATATTATAGATTTTGAGCTTGGTACAAAAATAACCGGCGCAGGTTTTCCTGTATATAAAGGCAAAGGCGCGCGTTTGCAAAGAGCACTTATTAATTTCTTTTTGGACCACGCAACAGAAAAGGGATACAGAGAAATGCAAGTGCCTCATTTAGTTAATGAAGCCTCAGGTTTTGGTACCGGACAGTTACCTGATAAAGAAGGACAGATGTACCATGCGGGAGTAGATAATTTATACCTTATACCAACAGCCGAGGTGCCTGTAACTAACCTTTATCGTGATGTGATTTTAAAGGAAGAAGAGCTTCCCATAAAAAACACAGCATACACGCCGTGTTTTCGCAGAGAAGCAGGATCATACGGCGCGCATGTACGTGGATTAAACCGCTTGCATCAGTTCGATAAAGTTGAAATAGTACAGGTTGTACATCCGGATAAATCTTATGAAGTTCTGGAAGACATGAGTGCGTATGTTCAATCGTTGCTTCAGGAGCTAGGTCTACACTATCGTGTATTGCGTTTATGTGGTGGCGATATGGGCTTTACCTCTGCAATGACTTACGATATGGAAGTATGGAGTGCTGCGCAACAACGCTGGCTAGAGGTATCTTCAGTATCTAACTTTGAAACATACCAAAGTAACAGACTTAAATTAAGATTTAAAGGTGCTTCTGGTAAAACGCAATTGGCACATACATTAAATGGAAGTGCACTGGCGCTACCTCGTATTGTTGCCGCTATTCTGGAAAATAACCAAACTGAAAAAGGAATTAAAATTCCTGAAGCTTTGGTAAAATATACAGGTTTTGAATACATTGATTAAATAAGATCAAAACTTCATAAGCAAAAAAAGCTTCCCAATTGGGAAGCTTTTTTTATAGGTAGATGTAAATAAGGTATTCTATAGAATAAGAATTAATAATAAAATAATGATGATGATTGCACCAACTGAAAGGTAAACACCGCCACCTAACGCATTTGCTTGTTTTTTCAACCCTCTCAATTCTTTACGTAACTCTTTCTTCTCAGTTTTTGACAACTGAGATTTGTCCATTGAACGGATCTCCTGAACACGGTCAGTGATCTGTTTTAGCTGAATTTGCTGCTCGGCAGTCATCTCAGTTTTAATCTTGTCTGTCTTTCCTGCGGCAGAAACTGTGTTTGCGCTGATTGCCAATGTGAAAACTAGCACTAAAGAGTAAATTAATCTTTTCATACGATTTGAATTTTGTGATATTATCTAAATAACAAAAAACCTACCAAAAGTTATTGGTAGGTTTTTTAAAGGTATTTCCTTAAAACTGTATACTCAAGTAGTCACTACTACTATTTAATTTCGAATACTGTATTCATTATATAGTTCAGTTTTATTTTTTTAAAGTCAATCTCCGGTGCAGCAGCGCCTGCCATATCAGCACTTTCAGCTTTCATCATCATTACATTACGATACATTGGCTGTGGATATTGTTCATTGTTCACTTCCTGGATGTCAATTACACTACCTAATTTATCCCCAAGGGCTTCAACCAGGTAAGACGCTTTTTCTTTAGCAGCCTGTAGTGCTTTAATTTTTAGTTCTTTTTTAAGTGTTTCAATTTTTGAATAATCATAACTGTCAACGTTGGTATAAGCGATTCCTTTAGGATCAATAGAACCAATGATATCATTCCATTTATTCAAATCAGATACTTTTAAGCGATACTGTTTGCTAGCCAGATAATCAGGGTTTTTCTTTTTCTCCGTAACTATAGCATAGCTTGATAAATTGTTGATGGTTAGGTTTTCTTTGTCGATACCTGCTTTTTGAACAGCAGCATACAACTGGCTTTCCAAAGTAGTGATCTCCACCTTTTTCTTACTGTTGTTATCTTTTAAATATTCTTTTAAAGAGATACTGATGTAAATAATGTCTGGAGTAACTTCGGTTTCCGCAGAACCGCTAACACTAATCTTTTTTCTTAAATCTACTTGTTGAGCCATAGCGCTTATACTTAATAAGGAAACGAAGGCAAGGGTTAATAACTTTTTCATAATGATAAATGTTTTTCTTTTGTGTATTTAATAGTTAGATGAAATTACCATACCAATTCCACAAATCATTAGCACAAATCATAAAATTATTCTTCAACTATCTCATTATTAGGGCCAATTTCTTCTTTAAATTCTTCCTTAAAATAAGTTTTCTGGAACACAAGTATGATGATTACACCAACAGAGATGGCCGCGTCTGCAATATTAAATACCGGTCTGAAAAAGATAAAGTCCTCTCCGCCCCATATTGGAAACCACGAAGGAAAATGACCTTCCCAGATGGGGAAATAGAACATATCTACCACTCTTCCATGGAACCATCCTGCATAACCATATATTACGCCATACAGTACTGAATCTATAATATTTCCTAGTGCACCTGCAAATATCAATGCCACGTTTAAGATAAGACCACGATGGTATTTCCTTTGGATCAGGTAATGTAATCCATAACCGATACCGGCAACGGCTGCTATTCTGAATAATGATAAGGCAAGCTTACCAAACTCCCCGCCAAACTCAAGTCCAAAGGCCATCCCGTTATTTTCGGTAAAATGAATAATGAACCAATTGCCAATGATCTTGAACTCCTGACCCATAAACATATTGGTCTTGATCCAGGTTTTTAAAACCTGATCGGCAAGCAAAACCAGGAAAATTATTAATAAAGGTTTTGTATAGCCTTTCATTACGACTGCTTCAGTTTAGCTTCCATGCTTAAAGTTGCGTGCGGTACAGCACGTAAACGTTCTTTCTGAATCAGTTTACCTGTTTCTCTGCAGATACCATAAGTTTTATTCTCAATACGCACTAATGCAGCCTCTAAATTTTCAATGAATTTTTTCTGACGTGCAGCCAGTTGGTTTAATTGTTCTTTTTCAAGAGTTGCAGAACCATCTTCAAGCGTTTTGTAAGTGCCAGAGGTATCTTCTGTTCCGTTAGAATTARGACTGCTTAGAGAGTTCGTTAAATCAAGAAACTCTTCTCTGGCCATACGTAATTTTTCCTGAATCAATTCTTTAAATTCTTGAAGTTCACTGTCAGAGTACCTTGTTTTTGTAGCTTTTTCCATAATAATTATTGTTTGGCAATCGAAATTTGTAATTCAACATCATCGATTACTATTTTGTTTCCATTATCTAAACTTTCTGTTAATTTAACCTCATCCGCTAAAATTTCCGAGCAAATGTATGTTTTATTTTGAGCTACAGCTGCAGCTACTAAATTATGGTTTTGTAAAGTCACAGTAATTCTATCTGTAACTTCAAAATTAAGTTCTTTTCTTAAATTCTGAATTCTGTTAATTAGTTCACGCGATAATCCTTCCTGTTTCAGTTCGTCAGTTATCGTAACATCAAGAGCAACAGTTAAGTTACCCATATTAGTTACCTGCCATCCTGGTATATCCTCAGCAATGATTTCAACGTCGCTCAACTCGATAACATAATTAGTGCCAGTAATTTGATATTTCCCTTCATTTTCAAACTGACTCAATTGTTCCTGTGTCAAGTTGTTTACTACTTCGGCAACCATTTTCATGTCTTTACCAACCTTAGGGCCTAGCGCTTTAAAGTTAGGTTTGATCTTTTTGGTAATGAAGCCAGCAGTGTCGGTAATATACTCAATATCCTTAATATTCGTTTCTGATAGGATTAATTCTTTAACTAATTCAACCCTTTCAGCAAATTTATTATCAAGTACCGGGATTAGGATTTTAGCCAAAGGCTGACGAACATTGATACTTGTTTTTTTACGCAGCGACAATACCATCGACGATATGTCTTGTGCCAGATGCATGCGTTCATTCAGTTCTGTGTCAATCAAGCTCTGATCAGCTTCCTTAAGTAGGGCAAGATGTACAGATTCAACATTATTAGCAGCATCTCCTGCAGTTAAATTCTGGAATAACCAGTCCGCAAAGAAAGGAGCTATAGGCGACATCAGTTGCGAGATACTGGTTAGGCAAGCATATAAGGTTTCATACGCAGCTTTCTTATCCGCAGTCATTTCGCCCTTCCAGAAGCGGCGGCGTGATAAACGGATGTACCAGTTACTCAAGTGTTCATCCACAAATGACTGAATTGCTCTTGCAGCTTTTGTAGGCTCATAAGCAGCATAGCTTTCATCCACCTCTGCAATTAATGTTTGCAGTAAAGATAGAATCCATCTGTCAAGCTCACTGCGTTCAGCAACTGGAGTGAGCTTATCCTGGTCTATTTCAAACTTGTCAATATTTGCATAAAGGGCAAAGAACGCATAGGTATTGTAAAGCGTTCCAAAGAACTTGCGGCGTACCTCTGCAATTCCTTCAATATCGAACTTTAAGTTGTCCCAAGGATTTGCATTAGATATCATATACCAGCGTGTAGCATCCGGGCCGTACTCTTCCAATGTCTTAAACGGATCAGCTGCATTGCCCAGGCGTTTAGACATTTTCTGCCCGTTTTTGTCGAGTACCAATCCATTTGAAACTACATTTTTATAGGCAATTTTATCAAAAACCAGTGCTCCAATAGCGTGTAAGGTATAGAACCATCCACGAGTCTGGTCAACTCCTTCGGCTATAAAATCAGCAGGGAAGTCTTTTTGCTCATCAATTTTATCTTTATTTTCAAAAGGATAATGCCATTGCGCGTAAGGCATTGCGCCAGAGTCAAACCATACATCGATCAGGTCACTTTCACGATTCATAGGTTTTCCCGAAGGTGAAACCAATATAATTCCGTCCACTACATTCTTATGCAGATCTACTAGATCATAATTGGTTTCAGACATGTTGCCGATCTCAAATCCTTTAAAAGGATTTTCTTTCATAAAGCCGGCTTCTATTGACTTTTCTATGGCATTATATAACTCTTCAACAGAGCCAATTAATATTTCTTCTCTTTTGTCTTCCGTTCTCCAGATTGGCAAGGGAATTCCCCAATATCTAGAGCGCGAAAGGTTCCAGTCGTTTGCATTTTTTAACCAGTTTCCAAAACGGCCCTCTCCTGTAGACTTTGGTTTCCAGTTGATGGTCTCGTTCAAATCAAACATCCTGTCCTTAATGTCAGTTACTTTGATGAACCAGGAATCCAGAGGGTAATATAATAACGGTTCATCAGTTCTCCAGCTGTGCGGGTAACTGTGAACATACTTTTCTACCTTAAACGCTTTATTTTCTTCTTTCAGGCGGATAGCAATTTCTACGTCTACTGATTTCTCAGGAGCCTCACCTTCGTTGTAATATTCATTTTTTACATATTTCCCTGCCAGATCACCTACGTGAGCAGTAAATCTTCCCTGCAAGTCTACCAATGGAACCGGAGATCCATTCTCATCCAAAACCAGCATCGGAGGGACCTCAGGTGTGGCTTCTTTAGCTACTTTAGCATCATCGGCACCAAAGGTGGGCGCTGTATGTACAATACCTGTTCCATCTTCTGTAGTCACAAAGTCTCCGGAGATCACACGGAAAGCATTTTCAGGATTTTGGTATGGTAAAGTATAAGGTAAAAGCTGTTCATATTTAACACCTACCAGGTCTGCGCCTTTACACCCCGTTAAAATTTGATAAGGGATCTTTTTGTCACCCTCTTTGAAATTACTGAAATCTTCCTCAGCAGTGCTTTCAAAGTATATTTTATTAAACTGTTTTCCTACCAGGTTCTTGGCTAAGATTACATTTACAGGAAGGTAAGTATATTGATTAAAGGTTTTTACCAGTACATAGTCTATTTTTGGACCTACAGTCAGCGCTGTGTTCGATGGTAAAGTCCATGGCGTTGTTGTCCATGCCATGAAATGTATATCTCCAAACCCTGTCAGGAAAGCAGGTAATGTGTCAGGTAACGATTTAAACTGGGCAACTATGGTAGTGTCGGTTACATCACGATAAGCTCCCGGCTGATTTACCTCATGTGAGCTTAATCCTGTTCCCGCTTTTGGAGAGTAAGGTTGGATGGTATAGCCCTTATATAATAAACCTTTATCGTAGATCTGTTTCAAAAGCCACCAAACCGATTCCATATATTTCGACTTATAAGTAATATATGGATCATCCATATCCACCCAATAGCCCATTTTCTCGGTAAGGTCGTTCCATACATCTGTATAACGCATTACGGTTCTTTTGCAAGCCTCATTATACTCTTCAATTGAAATGGTCTTTCCTATATCTTCTTTGGTGATGCCAAGTTCCTTTTCAGTTCCCAGTTCTACAGGAAGTCCGTGAGTATCCCATCCTGCTTTTCTTTTTACCTGAAATCCTTTAATAGTTTTATAACGGCAGAAAATATCTTTAATAGCACGCGCCATTACGTGGTGAATACCAGGCATTCCATTTGCAGAAGGCGGCCCTTCGTAAAAAGTAAATGGGTTTGATTTTGATCGGGTCGAAATGCTTTTTTCAAAGATGTTCTCCGCTTTCCAAAAATCAAGTATCTCTTTTCCTATTTTCGCTAGTTCTAACTGTTTAAATTCCCTATACATCAATCAAGTATCTCCAAAAATTAAGGATGCAAAGTTAAGTTATTAGAATGAGAAATTGAAGTGTTGTTTAAAGYTTTTAAACAGCCTAGTGCATCTTGATAGCTCCTGGCGGGTGTTTCGGTATTTGCTCGGTTTACCTTGTTCGCAAAAAGTACCTTAAAGAAAATAAATTTGCATTTTCGCAGTTATTAAAATAATACTACATCCCTATTTACTCATGAAAAACCTTGATTTTTCTATTTTTCCCGTAATAAAGACCTCCCGTCTTTTACTTAGAGAATTAGCTGCCCAAGATGCCCTGCAAATTCACATGCTGCGGTCTGATCCTAAAATTGCGGCCATGACTGGCAGAACACCTTCTACTGGTATAGAAGATGYCATGGCTCACATTTATAAGATTGGAAAACTCATAGAGAACAATGCCAGTATTTACTGGGCAATTTCTTTACTTGACAACCCTTCTTTAATCGGAACCATCTGCCTCTGGAATTTTGATGCTGAAAATGCCATTGCAGAGATTGGTTACGAGCTGCTTCCCGATTTTCAGGGAAAAGGATTTATGAGAGAGGCTATTACTGCTGTGATAAAGTATGGATTTGAAGAATTGAAAGTAAAAACAATAACAGCTTTCCCTTCAGCAAATAATATCAGTTCAGTAAAAGTTTTAAAGATGGCTGGTTTTAAAAGAGATAACAAAGTCTATCCGAATTCGCACGGCGATAGTGTAGATAATGTGGTTACGTTTTCTTTAACATTGCCAGAATAACTCAAAAACCGGTATAAATTTTTCATTATTCTATTACAATTAAGGATTTATTATGATGTAATTAATCCCCGATGTTTTATTTGTGTAGTTCACCAAATGTAAACCTATTAATAAACCATCAATTAGAATTCATGAATTTTTTTTATTGCAGAACGAGAACGAAACTTAGTATTTGTATAGTCCTTGCACTTTTCGGAATAACTGACATAGCCAATGCACAAAGCAAAAACAGTCAAAAGTTAACGGATTTTGTAGACCCATTTATTGGGTCGGGCTCACACGGACACGTTTTTATTGGAGCCAGTGTTCCTTTTGGAGGCGTGCAAATTGGCCCCGATAATTTTTATAAAGGCTGGGACTGGTGTTCGGGATACAATTATCAGGATAGCGTAATCAGAGGCTTTGCGCAAACCCATTTAAGCGGTACCGGAATAGGCGATCTTTCTGATATTGCCATTATGCCTTATACAGGAAGTGCTAAAACAGATAAGGGCCAGGAAAAGGTTCCGGGAAGTGGCTATGCTTCACTTTTTTCCCATAAGAATGAACAAGCAAAACCAGGTTTCTATTCGGTAAAACTGGGAAACGGCGTCAATGTAGAGTTAACCGCGTCCGAGAGGGTAGGTTATCATCGKTATCATTTTCCTGCAGGAAAAGAGGCACATGTGATCATCGATTTAAAAGAAGGTATTAATGATCAGTCTACCGATACCCATATTGAGCAGGTTGATGATTTTACATTCAAAGGTTATCGTAAATCATCTGGCTGGGCTAAAGATCAATGGATCTATTTTGCCATAAAATCGTCAGTAGCCATAAAGAACTTTGCATTATACAATAACAATACGCTTTTAAAAGATAAGGCGGCAACTGATAAAGCAATAAAGGGGCTCTTTAATTTTGATCAGGCACCTGCTCTTTTAGAACTTAAGGTTGGAATATCGCCTGTAAGTTCAGAAAATGCACTTGATAATATCACTGCAGAAATCCCAAAATGGAACTTCGAGCAGATCGTAAAACAAGCAGATGATAAATGGAACAAGGAACTATCCAGGCTTACGGTTGAATCTAAGAACATCACAGAAAAGAAAATCTTTTATACAGCGATGTATCACACTATGATCAACCCATCATTGTTCAATGATCATAATGGCGATTATCGTGGCGCCGATAAAAAGGTATATAAAAGTGGCTCGTTCGCTAATTACAGTGTTTTTTCAACCTGGGATACTTATCGGGCAGCTCATCCGCTCTATGTACTTACACAGCCTAAACGTGCTGCTGATATGATAAATTCAATGCTGGCCATTTATGATCAGCAAGGGCATTTACCAATCTGGCACCTTATGGGAAATGAAACAGGTACAATGGTAGGTATGGCAAGCAGACAGATTGTTGCCGAGGCCTATCTTAAGGGGATAAAATTTGATGGCGAAAAGGCCTTTGAAGCTTTAACAAACAGTTCAGAAGTGAATTTACTTGGCCTGGAGTATGCTAAAAACTTTCAGGTAATACCTAGTGATAAAGAAGGAGCTTCAACCGCCAAAGGAATGGAATATGCAATAGGGGACGGAAGTATTGCACTAATGGCGCAAAAAATGGGAAAGGGAAATGAGTATAACAACTTCAAAAAACGTGCTGAGAACTATAAGCTATACTTTGATCCGGCTGATAAATTCTTTAAAGGAAAACTATCAGACGGCAGCTGGACTCCTGGCTTTGATCCGTTTAAAAGTAAAAACGTACTTTACTCAGAAGGAAATGCCTGGCAATACAACTGGCTTGTTCCTCAGGATGTAAACGGTTTAATCGGTTTGCTGGGCGGTAAAGAAGCCTTTAATCAGCGGCTTGATCAATTTTTTACACTACCATTTCAGGACGAGGGAGGGTTGGAGGATATGACGGGGCTGATTGGGCAGTATGCTCATGGAAATGAGCCTGGGCACCACATTCCTTATCTGTACAACTACGGTGGACAGCAATGGAAAACGGCTGAAAAGGTAAGACATATTTTAAAAGAAATGTATCATGATCGTCCAGATGGCATCATCGGAAATGAAGACTGCGGACAAATGTCGGCATGGTATGTATTTTCGTCTTTAGGGTTCTACCCTGTATTTCCGGCCTCTGGAACTTATGCCATCGGGAGTCCGTTATTTGACAAAGCCACAATTAATTTAGAGGGCGGAAAAAAATTCATTGTTGAATCTGTAAGCAACAGCGACAAGAATATTTATATCCAAAGCATTCTATTGAACGGGAAAAAATATGAGGAAAGCTATTTACAGCATGCCGATATTATGAAAGGTGGTACACTAAAAATTACAATGGGAAGTAAGCCAAACTATAATTACGGCAAATAACCATTACCCCAGTATTTCCTGAAAGGTTTTATTAAAGCTTTCTGCATAAATGGCTTTATATTCTTTATTGAAATTCTCGAATATAGATTTAGCCAGAGAGTGCTTACCTAAAAATACAAGAGCCTGGCATTTAATTGCCATGGCTTCTTCATTTACCGGATCAAAGTTAAATACACAATCCGCTAAAGATATTAAAAATTCAGGATCATCCGAGATCTTCATGCTTGCCGCCATATGGAGGTAAGTATCGATGATCTCGTTTGAAATTTCATACTTCAAAGGATCCAGCCAGCTGTATTCTGCATTTGAAAGAAACCCACCCCGAGATACAATTTTTGTAAGATCTATGATCTTGTTTTTGTTGATGTCGGTTTTGCTTTTAACAATATTCAGATATTCTTTATAGTCTATTCTGATCTTGTCGTAATCGATCAGCATTTTCCAGTAACCGGTCTCTTTAGATATCTCACAGCTATCCATGCTTTCCAGAAGCAGCTTCAGCTTTGCAATACTAACAGATCTGTTATTCCTGGCGCTGCCAACAGACTTGTCGGCCCATAAAATCTCTTCCAGTTTTTCTGAACTAACGCCTCGTCCCCAGCGCACGGTAAACAATAATATTAGCAGGAAAAGCTCTTTTATTACTGGGGTAAAGAGCTTGGTAATATCTTTTCCTTCTCTGTCAAATAGCTGAAGGTCGCCAAACAGAAACATGGTATTTCTTATATCATCAGGCATATCAGTATTTTCTTGCTTTATGTTTACCAGTTCAGGTTCTTTAAGGGTTATTACCGGTACTTTAACTGAGGGCTTAGCTAATGTCTTTTGGTTTCTGATTCGTTTGTATCCTAAATATAACATGCACAGAATTAGCGCTCCTGAAATTACCATATACCAGTTTATTGTAAAACGGGGTGGGGTATTGTGCACTGCCTGTTGTATTTCGGGAGGGGCATGTAAAGTATAGATCTTAACGGAGGAACTGTTTGCTTTCTGATCATAATAAAGCAATACGGCTACAAACTTTTTGCTAACCTTACAATAATACAAGTCTGCAAACGATGATATGTCGTGGAAAGTATAAGGAATGCGGCTGCCTACAAATTCATAGGAAGGATTTTTAAGCGATCCCTTGATCATAGCCAAAGAAGAATTAAATATGTGGTTTACAAACGTGAGGGCATAAAAAGATTGTTCCTTCTCATCAATAACCATGGAGTTTGCGAAAGCGAATTCTTCCTTTCCGGGATTCAGCTCAAATAGCTTTTTGAAAGTTTTGTGTTCAACATCATAAAAGCTGAGGTCGTAGAGGTTCTTTGGATTCAGAATCTGCTGACCGGTCGTACTTCCATATCCTCCAAGTATGTAAGCGCCGTTTTTCGTTGCACCCAGTGCAGCAAGGTAGCGTGGAGTAAAATCTCCGCTTGTTTTAACCGAACTTAGTTTTTTATCTTTAAAATGATAGCGCTGAACATCTCGTTTATAGTTATAATGTCCATAGCCCCCAATAAAATACAGACTGTTGTCATTTGCAGAGTAGAACTTGTTTAAATGCCAGAAATTTGTAGGTACGTTTTCGCCAGTATACTTGCTATCCCATGTGTTATTGCTAAAATTGAACCCACTCATTAGTGAAAAATCTACATAGAAATTTAATAGCCCCAGTTCATTTTGATAAATAGATTGATTTCCATAAAGCATTGGCTGCAATCCGGATTTATAATCGGCGATAGTTGTTTTTTCCGTTTTTACATCGTAAGTCTGCAAGGATTTTTCAGTTACTACAAATACCCGTTCGCGATCAGCATCAAAGGCAACACTTGCCGATCCTGCAACCTCAGCAGATTTAACGAGTTCCCATTCAATGTGCATTTTTCTAATCCAGTTCGGATTAATTACTCCGGCATTTTTTCCTTTAATCTTTTCTGTTGCACTTAATCCGGTATATTCATTTAATGGCCAGTGATGTGTTAGCTTGTCATCCTCAGTTATTTTTATCTCTTTGATCTTCATTGGCGGCACATCCTTCACTTCATGTTCCTTATAATTATTGGCACCAAAGCAGATTCTGTAACAATTCTTTTTTAAGGGGATTTTCTCACGATAAACTTTGCCATCAGCGGTAAGAACCAGTTCCTGGTTTTCCTGATCAAACCTGAGCTTTATGTTGTACCAGTTTTTAAACAGCTTGTCTAGTTTTATATCGAACTCAATGTTCGACATCTTATCACCTATAACCAACTTAAGATGGTTTTTTGCCTCCAGGCTTTTATCGTATATAAGGTCGATGTTTCGTTTTTCCTGATCTACAATTCGGAATATATAACCAAAGTAATCGGTATGGCCTGTCATAAAAGAAAAATCGAACGATAGCTCAAAGGTGTTATTGAAACATAGTGGATCAGCAGCGGTCAGGTCCAGTCCTGTTCTTTTTTCCTGTATAGTCTCATGCCCCGTAAAACAAAGGCCATAATACTGTGCATTTGTGATCTTCGGAGTTATAAAAAGAAAGGCAAAACAAGTCAGGTAGAATTTTAATCCCATAGTCATATCTGGTCTCGCTAAGATAAGCAAATTTGGCAAATCCCCTTCCAATATAGCTTCTATGTGGAATATGAAATTTTTTCTAAGATTTTTTCTCCAACTAAGACATTTTTAAGCCTTTTTTAAGGCTATTAAATTACTTAGTGTTTAAATAAACCAAATATTAAACCAAAACTAAGTATGAAAAGACTACTATTTTTCTTACTCGCATGTTGTATTACAACCTATACATATGCGCAGAACATTACCGTAAAAGGTAAGGTTACGGATGCCGCCGGCGGGCCTTTAATTGGTGCCGCGATAAAAGTGAAGGGAAGTTCAGGAGGAACTTCAGCCGACAATAACGGAGAGTTTTCTATCTCTGTTCCCACAGGTTCTTCTCTGTTAATTTCCTTTGTTGGTTTTCAACCTAAAGAAGTGCAGGTTACAAGCGGCGGGCCATTAAATATTATACTTTCTGACAGCGGTAACAGCCTTGGAGAAGTGGTTGTTGTAGGGTATGGTACACAGAAAAAAGCCACCCTTACCGGATCCATTGCCTCTGTTTCCAATGCCGAGATCTCAACAACCAAAACACAGAACGTACAGAACATGCTAACCGGTAAAGTTCCCGGGCTTCGTGTTGTACAAAGAACATCAGAGCCTGGTGTTTTTACCAATCAATTTGATATCCGGGGCTTTGGTAATCCGTTAATTGTTATTGATGGGGTACCGCGCGATAATATTACTCGTCTTGATCCTAATGAGATCGAGAGTATTTCAGTTCTAAAAGATGCAGCTGCTGCGGTGTATGGAGTAAGAGCTGCTAATGGGGTTGTACTCGTAACCACCAAAAAAGGGAAATCTGGCAAGCCGGAAATTACTTATGCTGCTTATTATGGTCAGCAAACACCAATCGGATTGCCTGAGCCTGTAGGTGTAATTGACCGTTTCACGCTAATGAACGAGAAGACCATGCATAGAGTTGATGGACCTGTACTAACGTATAACGATGAAGATTTTGCCCCTTATCGTAATGGAACAAAAACAGGTACCAACTGGTATGACATGACAATGCGTGATTTTGCACCTCAGTTCCAGCAAAACCTTAGTGCCAGTGGCAGTTCAGGTGATACTAAGATAGATTATTTCATTAACCTTGGTTATGCCAGGCAAGAAGGAATCTGGAAAAGCAATTCCTTAAAATATGACAGGTATAATCTGCGCTCTAACTTAAACGCCCAGATCTCTAATCGTTTAAAAGCCTCTTTAAAACTTAACGGTATTTTAGAGAATAAAATGAATCCTAAAGTTCCTTCCTGGCAGCTGTTTTCGCAATTATGGAGAGCACAGCCAAACGAAACCTATTATGCAAATAATAATCCTGATTATCTGTATAAGCCAGTTTTCGAACATCCCGGAGCAAATTCAGATAGTGATTTATCGGGTTACCAAAAAGACCAGAACAGCTGGTTACAGAGCCAGTTTTCATTAGACTATCAGGTGCCATATCTTGATGGATTAACCGCAAGGGGATTGTTCTCGTACGATGCCAGAAATAACAATTTTAAGGATTATAGAAAAGGTTATAACGTATATGATTATAATGCAGCAAGCGATTCTTATACCGCCTATAATAAGAATGGTCCCGATCAGTTGCTTAGAAGGTATAGCACAACACCTAACTCATTATTGCAACTCTCGTTGAATTATGTAAAAAGTATAAAGAAACATAACATAAACGCCTTAGTACTCTACGAAGAAGGTACTTCGAGTGCCGATAATTTTTTTGCACAGCGTGATCTTGCCTTGCCTGTTGAATACCTATTTGCCGGAAAAGCACTAGGCCAGGTGGCAAATACCAATATTGACGGTGTATCTGAAACAGCAACCAGAGCTGTAATAGGCAGATTGAACTATGATTTTTCAGGGAAATACCTTGCCGAGTTTAGCTTTCGTTATGATGGTTCTTCGAGGTTTTCTGATAAGAAACAATTTGGGTTCTTTCCGGGTGCTTCTGTTGGATGGCGCATATCTGAAGAATCTTTCATGAAAAATAATTCATCACTGTCATTTATCGATAACCTGAAAATCAGGGCGTCATATGGTATTATGGGCGATGATGGAAACGTAAGGTATCAGTTCCTTTCGGGCTACGATTATCCGTTTAATGGAAACAGAGAAGCACTTGGTGGGGGTTATATGTTTGATGGCGGTTTTGTTAACTCAGTTGGCTTTAGAGCAGTACCAAATCCAGACCTCACATGGGTAGAGGTTAAAACAACCAATATCGGGTTAGATGCTGAATTGTGGAAAGGCAAACTTGGGATTACATTTGATGCATTTAAACGCCGCAGGGATGGACTTTTAGGCAACCGTTTGGTAACTGTACCCGGTTCATTTGGTGCAAATATGCCACAGGAAAACCTGAATAGTGATGAAACGCGCGGGCTTGAACTTGCATTAAGTCACAGAAATAGGTTCGGAGAGCTGGGCTATAACATCAGCGGAAATGTATCGTTAACACGTACTAAAATTATTTATGAAGAACTTGGACGTGCAGGAAATTCACAGGAAAACTGGAGAAACAACAAACTCAACCGCTATAATGATGTATGGTTTGGCTTTGGGTATGTAGGACAGTTTCAATCATTTGAGCAGATTGCCAATTATAACCAGTTTACCGGTAGAGGTACACTTCCTGGCGATTACATTTACGAGGATTGGAACGGCGACGGGACTTTTGATGATCTGGACCGTTATCCAGTTGCTACTGCYATTAATCCAAACAGTACCAGTGCTGATGGAAACGATGCCCGGCATAACTATCCATTGCTAAATTTTGGGCTTAACCTTGGTTTCGATTACAAGGGTTTTGATCTGAACCTGCTTTTCCAGGGCGGCGCGATGTCTTATGTTTCCTATCCTGAAGCCTTTAGAGAGCCATTGGCCTTCGATGGAAATGCGCTGGATATGTTTATGGACAGATGGCATCCTGTTGATCCCAAAGCAGATCCTTATGATCCCGCCAATAAATGGGTACAAGGATACTACGCTTATACGGGAACGGTTATTAACGACAATTCGCGCAGGGCGATTCAAAATGGTGCTTATATGCGTTTAAAGAGCGCTGAGCTTGGTTATTCACTTCCTAAAAAAATACTTACAAAAATAGGGATACAAGGATTACGCGTATATGCCAACGGATACAACCTGCTAACCATTACGAAGATTAAAGGATTAGACCCCGAGCGCCCTTCAGAACTTTATGGGTACATCTATCCAATCAGCCGTACAATTAATTTCGGAACAAGCATTAGCTTTTAATAAGGATCCAGACAAATGATTATGAAACAATTAAAATATATAGCATTTATGCTTCTTTTTGGAGCAGTATGCGCTTGTAATAAACTGGACATTGCCCCTGTAAATATTGTACAGGATAAGGATCTGTTCACAGATGCGGGAATGCAGGCCTATATGGCCGCTCTCTATAGCCGCATGCCTATTGAGGATTTTAAATACAGTGCCGGCGATGGCACAGAAGGGTTTAATACCTGGAATCAAATCGCCTTACCCATGTTAAATACCGGAGAAAATGCCAATCGAAACAACGGAGGTTTTGTAAATCCTGCCAGAGGGTACTGGAAAAGCGGTTACCAGGTTATTCGCTATTCCAACTATCTGATCGAAAATTTACCTGCTTATGCCGCGTCACTAACACAGCCAAAGGTTGATAAATGGATAGCTGAAGCACGTTTTATTCGTGCTTTTACATATTTTGCTTTGGTAAAGCGTTACGGAGGAGTACCTATTACAAGTCAGGTTCAGGCTTTAAATGCCAACGTAGAAGAATTGCAGATTCCAAGAAGCAGTGAACAGGAAGTTTATGATTTTATACTGGCAGATCTTGATTATGCCATTACAAACATGAATGAGGCAAGTGAGCAAAAGGGACGTGTAAATAAGAATATTGCTGCGGCATTTAAATCGCGCGTTGCGCTTTTTGCCGGTTCAAAGGCCAGATATGGTACTCAATATGTTGTTGATGGCATAATGCTTAATGGCATTCCGGCGGCAAAGGCCAATGATTATTTTAAATTAAGCTTTCAGGCTGCAAAAATGATTGAAGGTAAGTATTCTCTTTATAAAAAAACATGGTCGCCCACAGATAAAATTGCTTCTGCAAATAATTATGCTGCACTTTTTCTGGACACGGAGAGTCCCGAAACGATCTTCTCAAAAGGTTATTCCTTTGTAGAAAATGTACATAGTTTCGATGCAGTTTATTCGCCGCCACACATGACTTCAACTTATGGCGATCGTTTTAATCCTACTTTGGATTATGTAGAGCTTTTTGATGGATTGCCAAAGAATTCACGTGGCGAGATACAGACCACTAAGCCTGATGGAACCTATATCGTATATGATTATGTAGAACAGCTTTTTGAAAATTGCGAGCCAAGGTTAAGAGGCACAGTTTTATTGCCGGGCCAGGCTTTTAAAGGACTGCGTACCGATCTTCGTCGCGGAACATTTATCGAAAGTATAGATCCGGCCACCCCTATACAAAAGTTGGTGCCAGAGGGTTCAACAGCAGCTTATTCTTCCAATCCATTTTATAATCCAAACGTAAAACAGGCAGGAACATGGAATAGTCAGGTGCCAATTGTATTGTCTACTGGGCAGTCAATTAACCCTACTGGCCTGGATGGCCCAACTTCTTCAAACAATGCCACCGTTACCGGTTTTCATGGACGCAAATATCTAAATCCAAATGTTTCAGCGGCGCTTACCAAACTCCATGAGTCTACTCAGTCGTGGATTGAAATCAGATATGCAGAAGTATTGCTAAACCGTGCCGAAGCAGCGTTAGAACTTGCACAGCATGGTGTAAATAACTTAGACGGTGTTGACCTTCAAAATGATGCTTTTGTACAAATCAATGCCATTCGTGAGCGGGCAGGAGCGGTATTGTTAACAGATCAGGGCGAGCTTTCTGCAGGTGCGGCACTTGCACCGGGAACCGGTGTTGGGTCATATGTACTGGCGCCAACAAGAGGATTGCAGCTTGTAAGGATAGAGCGCAGAAAGGAACTTGCTTTTGAGCATAAGCTTTGGTGGGACATGCTGAGATGGAGAACTGCCGATCTGGAAGTTAATTCGAGAATCTGGAGAAAGCTTAATCCCTTCCTGTTTGCTAAAGGATCGGTTCCTGAAGCGCCAGATTATGTAAAGGGCAAGTATATTTTTGATGCCAGACTGGAAGAGCGCAATTCAAGATTTACCGTGGCTACTAAATATTACTATGAAGCTATTCCGGGTGCTGAGATTGCAGCAAATCCTAAGCTAAAACAAAACGAACAGTATTAACCATTACAGAAATCAGGTATGAAAAAGATATTATTTATGTTATTGTTTTTTGCAGGAGTGGCAGCATTGCATTCCTGTAAAATTGACGATTATGAGGCCCCTTCGGCAGTATTGCAAGGAACAATCCTTGACGATAAAGGACAGGGTTTACAGGCTGAACAAGGCCAGGGGAACACCAGAATCAGAATGGAAGAACTGAGCTGGAGCAGTACACCAACCCCCATGTTTTTAAATATTAAACAAGATGGTAGTTATATAAACAACAAGTTATTTGCCGGCAAATATCGCATTAGCCCAATTGAGGGTCCCTTTTATCCGGTAACAGCAGAGGAAATTGATGTCAAGGGTACAACAACCCACGATTTTCATGTAGTGCCGTATGTAGTTGTAGAATGGGTGGGTGATCTGGTAGTTACCGCCGACAAAAAGATCTCTGCTAAATTTAAGTTTAGCAGAAATGAGGCGCCAGCCGGACAAACCAAACCTACCGTTGCTGATTACAGGTTGTTCGTGTCAACTACAAAGTATGTAGGCAACAATAATTTCGATCCTGCAAATGGTCTGGTAACCGTTATCCCAAATGAAAATACCGAAGTTGCCATCACCACAAATGCAGCAATGAAATATGCCACTACTTACTATGTGAGGGTAGGCGTAAGGGTAAATGATAATTTCAAAAAGTACAATTATACCACAGTAAAAGAGATAACAGTAACCCCATAATTTATTAGGTTAGTTAGTTAAGCGGCGAGGGCTTTGGCTTCCTGAGCCGCTTTTCTTATTTAAAACCTAACTGTACATTTATGTACATAGATTGTACGGAAATGAACAATAAATCGCCGGCATAAATATAAATGGCCGATATTTAGGTGTATGGAGTTGTTTCTGAGAATGGCATATCTTTGGCGTAAGAGATGAAAAACCCCGGATATGTTTTTAATCAACTTTAGAATAGCTTTAAGAAACCTTTGGAAAAATAAAGGTTTTTCTCTGATCAACATTGGAGGGTTAGCCATTGGTATGACCTGTTGTTTAATGCTCCTGATGTATGTGGGTTACGAATGGAGTTATGATAAACAATTTAAGGATATAGACCGTATATATGCTGCTAAACTTACCCTAAATGTAAATGGGAAACTTTTAACAACAGACGCAACCCCAAATAAGCTTGCAGGTGCTGCTTTGGTAAGCTTGCCCTCGGTAGAAACTGCCAGTAGGATAGCTATGGGCGAGTCAACGAAATTATTTGGTACTGCCAATAACAATTTTAAGTTGACTACCCTAAATGTTGACCCTGGCTTTTTGAAGATATTTGATTACAAGTTTATTCAGGGAAACCCCGAAACAGCTTTAAGCGAACCCAATTCGGTTTTACTTACTGCCTCAGCGGCTAAGAGGCTATTTGGAAGTGTGAACGTTTTAGGCAGCAGCGTAAAGTGGGATAATAGTAAGATCCTGAAGGTCTCTGCGGTAGTAGAAGATCTGCCAAAGAACATGACCCATCAATTCGAAGCACTGCAACCCTGGTCATTTTTTGAGCAGGAACATCCCGGAGAGAAGGACAATGGTTGGGGAAGCATTACCTGCTTTACTTTATTCAAGTTAAAAGACAAAGCTAGCTTCGAGGTTACAGATGCTGGAGTAAGACAGTTGATTAAGAAAAATGATAAGGAGACTACTCTCCAGGCTTTTCTTTTTCCCTTTGGCAAATACCATCTTTATGATCATTTTGAAAATGGTAAGTCAGCTGGAGGAAGGATTGATCAGGTAAGGCTGTTCATTTTTCTGGCGTTCTGTGTTCTGCTAATTGCCTGCATTAATTATATGAACCTTTCAACTGCACGATCAGAAAAACGTGCAAGAGAAGTAGGAGTGCGCAAGGCACTTGGTGCTTCCAGAAAAACGCTGATTGGTCAGTTCGTAATGGAGTCACTTGTGCTTTCATTAATTGGTATTTTGATTGCATTTGTACTGCTAGAGGGTGTGCTGCCCTATTTTAATAATCTGCTGGATATCTCTATCCAAATCAATTACAAGTCACCCTACACATGGGTAACACTACTCTCGCTAATCTTATTCACAGGTGTGCTTGCAGGAAGCTATCCCGCGTTTTATTTGTCATCTTTTACACCTGTAAAGGTATTAAAAGGCTTTACCGGAATAGGTAAGTCCTCATTGCCGATGCGCAAAATACTTGTTGTGGTGCAGTTTACCATCTCAATTTGTATGATCGTTTGTGCTATTGTGATCTATTCCCAAATCCAATTCATGAAAAATAAGCCGTTAGGGTTTAACGAGAATAACCTGGTGCAACTGGATCTGGAAGGCGAGTGGTTAAAGCTGCAGAAGCTGGAGATCTTTAAAGCGGAGCTAAAAAATGCTGGCGCGATTGTTTCGGCAACAGAATTTGCAAGTTCATTTACTCAGGGAGGCACCATAACCGGAGATATTAGCTGGCCAGGTAAGGCGGCAAATGATAATTCTATAATAGATTATCGAAGTACAGGTTTCGATTTTGTAAAAACGATAGGTACGACTATGGTGATGGGAAGGGATTTCTCACCTAAATTTGTTGCTGATACAGCAACATCATTACTGCTAAATGAAAGTGCCGTGAGAACGATGGGGCTTAAAAATCCGGTGGGCTCTAAAATTACCTGGGGCGATCAATCGCTAAATGTAATTGGTGTTGTTAAAGATTATACAAACGAACAGCTGGGTGCAAAGTCAAAACCTACCGTATTTTATTGCAACATTGCTCAAAGCAAAGTATTGCTGCTTCGTCTTAATCCGGATCAATCGCTAAGCAAATCAGTTCAGTCTATCAAAGACATTAGCCTTCGACTCAATCCTTCTTATCCCGCAGATCTCCAGTTCGTTAATCAGGGTATGCAGCAGAAGCTAAAAACAGAGCGATTGCTCAGTGTGCTTTCTAATCTGTTTGGTTGTTTTGCTATTTTTATCTCTTGTTTAGGCTTGCTGGGGCTTGCTTTATATATTGCGGAGCAGAGAAGTAAAGAAATCAGTATCAGAAAGGTTCTTGGTGCCGATTTGAAAAGTATTCTTGTTCTATTGAACAAGGATTTTATAAAACTGGTTATTCTATCAAATATGATTGCTATTCCAGCTGCTTATATTATTGCGGTAAGGTGGCTGCAGAAATATGACTATAAAGTTGCCATGACTGCCTGGCCGTTTTTAATTGCTTTATTTTTGTCTGTATTTATTGCCATACTTACAGTAAGCTTTCAAACCGTCAAGGTTGCAAAGGCAAATGCGGTTGATGCATTAAAATATGAGTAAGTTCTGAAACAAGTTCAACAAACATTGTTCCGTCATCTCGATTTCTATGACAAAACCWAATCATTTTTATAAATGGTTTGGTTTTTTATGACGGCAAAGATTCTGTGGATTATTTTGTTTCTAACAGCATTCAGGACACTCATTTTGTTTTTACCATCTTGAACCTTCTGTTTATAATA
>NZ_JBFTNT010000013.1:0-43594 GCF_056397585.1 Pedobacter sp. 05L430
AACCAGTACCCAGCAAATAGGTCTGCAGGTAATTGAAATCACTCACCCTATCATTACCGGTTCTACCCCAAGATGCTCTTAATTTTAACTCATTGATCACTTCCGATTTAAAGAAGTCTTCCTGCGAAATACGCCATCCTGCAGAAACTCCTGGAAAAAATCCATAGCGTTTTCCTTCAGGAAAGTTTTGTGAACCGTCGTAGCGCATAGTATAATCAATCAGGTATTTACTCTTATAATTGTAAGATAAACGACTGATGTAATTGATACGGGCAGCTTCTGCAGCATCAGAAAAGTTTTGCTGACCAATAAGGCTTCCTGCTGACAACTGATCCAGACTGTTACTCAAGAAATTTGACCTTGAAGCATTAATGATATCGGTATTCCCCTTAAAGCTCTCAAAGGCCACGAAGGCATCAAAGCTATGATCACTGATGGTTTTTGAATATCCCAGTTTTAAATTGAGCAACCTCTCGCCAATGTTGCCTCTTTGTTCAATAAGCGATGGTGCTATTGATGAGGTTACCTTTACATAGTCTTTTGTAGCGGGATCATACCTATATGCCGGTGGCGGCGTTTTGGTAAAGGATTTTGTTTTAGATAGGGTTTTGTCATAAGCGTAATAACCATCTACAAATAGTCCTTGTGTAATTTTGTCCAGTTTCCAGCTAAATGATGCTTTTGTTTGCAGATAATCGGTAGTAAACCGCTGGTATCCTGCTTCGCCAGAGGTAACATACATCATGCTGTTATCGGGGCCGCCACCAATACCTACACCAACAAGTCCGTTGCTATAAACAGGGGTTAAGTATGGATAGGCTAACCATAATTCTCTAAAAATACTTCCAGCATCATAACCATTTTTTGCAGCATTGCGAAATTCATTACGGTACGATACATCAACTCCGATTTTAAAGTTATCGGTCACATTCACATCCACGTTTGCCCTTGCCTGATCTTGCTTATAATAAGCTGCATCCTGCTTGTAAATTCCGTCTTGTTTCTGGTGCTGGCCCGAAAAAAAATAACTTACCTTATCTGTTCCTCCACTTAGTGACATGATGTGATTTTGTTGTAATGCACGTGTTTTCATCACTGCATCCCACCAATTGGTATTTGGAAAAGCTAAGGGATCTGACCCATTACGGAATTTTTCAATAGCTTCTGTTGTCCATGTAAGTTGTTGCCCCACTAAGGCATCGTATTCGTTTGTTGCCTGCGCATATTGATATGAGCTCAGCATCTGAGGAACGCGTGTTGGCTGGGTGCTGGCCCAGTTGGTTCCAAGTGTAAGTACAGGCTTGCCCGACTTGCCTCTTTTTGTTGTAATCAGAATAACACCATTAGCTGCTCTTGCACCATAAATAGCAGCACTTGCATCTTTTATTATACTAAATGATTCTATATCCGCCGGATTTAACCTGGCGAAACCGCCTGCCCTGTCCGGAATTCCATCAATAACTATCAAAGCACCTGAATTACCAAGCGTACCCTTTCCACGAACAAATATATCTGCATTGTCGTTACCCGGTTCGCCGCTTCGGGCATTTACAATTAGCCCGGGAACCTGACCTGCGATAGAGTTGGTTAAATTGCTTGATGGTGATTTGCCCAGTTCCGCACCACTAACTGTTGACACAGCTCCTGTCAGGTTTGCACGTTTTTTTGTACCATAACCTACAACAACGATCTCGTTCAGTCCGGAGCCTGCTGCTTCTGTTAGCTGCACTTCAATGTGCTTCCTGCCGTTCACAGCTATCTCCTGATCGGTAAAACCGATATAACTGAAAATCAACACCGCATTATCCGGGACACTCAGTTTAAATTTCCCTTCATCATCTGTTTTGGTGCCAAGCTGCGTGCCCTTTACACGTACCGTGGCATTGGGCAAGCCACTATTATTGTCTGTTACCCTTCCGGTGATCTGCTGCTGAGCAAATGCCTGGGCACAAAAAACAAAAAAGAGCAGTAATAGAATAAGCTTTTTCCAGAGAAAATCAGGATAGCCCAACTTTTCGATAGTAAGTTTCACGTTCATATTTGGTTATGTTTTGGTTAGGAATAGAACAGTTTTTCTTTCTAGTCTAGTCTATGCTGTTCTATTATTAAGTAAATATAAAGGAAGTTTTTTTATAATTGCAAATTTTACTTTCATAAGTGCCTTAATTTGTATTTAATGATTAACTAAAAATTATTACCTTGTGAAATAAAAACTAAAACAAACATTTTTTATACCTATAGACTAGTGTAGCCCAACCTATCAATATGATAACCATTTTTGAAAAAATACAGGAACTTGAAGAAGTACCATCCTTTTCCAAACACGAGCAATTTGTACAGGGTATAATTAATGCTATCGACGAAAGAATCATTTCTAAAGGAGAGGCGCTGCCTTCTATAAACGTCCTGATCAAGGAACTTGGTTTTGCAAGGGAAACCGTAATGAAAGGATACAGAGAACTCATCAGCCGCGGAATAGTGGAGTCAAAAAACAGACTTGGCTATTTTGTTGCAAATGACGATACTGAACAAACCTTAAAGGTGGCACTGCTTATGTACCTTATCGACTCCTTTCAGGAGCAGTTCTACCGGAACTTCAGAAATGAACTGGGGCCAAATGTACATATCGATGTTTTTTTTCACCATGGCAACATCACCATGTTCGAAACCATGCTGAACATGATTAAAGGAAAGTATGGGGTGTATGTGATTTCACCTATACCACATCCAAAAACCAAACATCTGCTGGACATGCTGCCGAGCAACAAGTTCATTATGTTCGACCGCTATGAACCGCTTAAAGGCGAGTTCAACTACATTACTCAGGAATTTGAACAGTCTACCTATAGAATATTGGCAGAATTGGCAGATACCATAAAGAAATTTGATGAAATGATCTTTTTCCACGTACCTGGCTCTCTGGATCCGGTTGAGATCATTAAATCATTTAAAAAATTCACTAAAGATTTTAAGGTAAACGCCAGGATATTAAACGAATATGAGCCCGGCAGCGTAGAAAAGGGAAAGGTTTATTTTACCCTAAACAACTCCGAAATATGGAAAATACTTAAAGATTGCGAGGCAAAACAGTTACAGCCTGGCAAAGACATAGGCATCCTGTCGCACAACGACGAGGTGGTTAAAGAAATCATTGGTGGTGGCATCACCACCTACTCTGCAGATTTCTCTTTAATGGGTATAAAAGTGGCGCAGGCGGTATTGAAAAAGGAAAAAGTACAGGAAACAATTCCTACCGTACTGATCAGAAGAAAATCGCTATAACCTGCAAAAATGAATGCGACAGCCTTTATCACCTTTATTGTTGTTACCTTTCTTGTAGGGGTGATTTCCTGGTTCAAAACCAGAAGGCATAAAATAACTACCTCTGCAGGTCTCTTTCTGGCCAACCGAACCTTAAGCTTTACCGCTGTAGGCAGTGCTTTGTTTTTTACGAACATCAGCGCCGCAGAATTTGTTGGCAGCAGTGAATCGGTATATGTGAACAACATGACGGTAATGGCCTGGGGAATAAGCTCAGTATTTGCCATGCTGGTTGTTTCTGAATTTGTGATCCCCGTTTATTTAAAGGGTGCCATGTCTACCACTCCCGATTTTCTGGAAAACAGGTATGATCCGGGAACAAAGAAATTGGTTTCCTTCCTGTTCCTGATCAGCTACATGGTAAATCTGCTTCCTATTGTGCTTTACAGTGGCGCTGTAGCATTGAATGGCTTGTTTCATTTTTCTGATATATGGCACATCAGTTATGGAAGCAGCATCTGGATTCTGGTATGGTGCATAGGTCTGGTCGGCAGTTTATATTCTATTCTGGGAGGTTTAAAGGCCATCGTGATCTCTGACCTGGTTTTAGGCATCTGTATGTTTACCGGAGCATTATTACTGGCTTACTTCGGACTAAGCCATGTAGGCAACGGTAACCTTCAGGAAGGCATACACACCATCCTCACTTCAAAAACGGAACATTTTAATTCCATAGGGACATCTGCAGATGCAGTCCCTTTTTCTACCATATTTACAGGCATGATCCTGATGAACCTCTTTTATTGGGGAACTGAACAGGTTATTGTGCAACAGGCATTGGCGTCGTCTGATCTCGAAACCAGCCAGAAAGGCATTGCCCTTGCCTGTGCCGGAAAGCTGCTTGGGCCCCTGCTTTTTATTTTGCCCGGAATAATTGCCGTTCATATGTACAGCAGCATGCAAAACACTACCGAGGTATTTTCAAGGGTGGTAAGTGATGTATCTCCGCCCATACTAAGTGGCTTTATTGCCGCAGTTATTTTTGGCGCTGCAATCACTTCCTTTTCGCCTGGTTTAAACAGCGCCAGCACCCTGTTCACCTTAAATTTGTACAAACCTTTTAAAGAGAAGAAAGGAAGAACCGTTACAGAAGCCGATTTGCTAAGAAACTCTAAAAGATTTGAGATGTTTGCCTCTTTACTGGCTATGTTCATTGCCCCGCTAATCATTTTCTCAAGCGATACCTTCTACACCTTTATGCAGAAGATAAATGCGGCCTTCAGCATCCCCATTTTCACCATTATGTTTGTAGGCTTTGTAACTAAAAAAGTTCCTCCGATCGCTGCTAAAGTAGGTCTTGGATTTTGTTTTACCGGCTACATCCTTACTCAGATTGTATTCGATACAGGCATCCACTTCCTGCATATCTTGGCCATCCTCTTTTTACTAACAACCACCATCATGCTAATCATCGGAAAACTGTTTCCTATGGAAAAGGCTTATATGGCACAGAACAAACAGGTTGTAGATCTAAAACCATGGAAGAACCGCCACTGGGTTAACGGGCTGCTATTACTGATCATGATTCTTTTATTTGTGCTGTTCTCCAGATCAGGAATTGCAACCTAAATTAACGGTTTTCAACAGTCAGGTAAGCACTTCCACAGTAAGCAAACCGCCAAGAGAACTGCGCAACTGACTTAATGCTCTGGTCATATGGTTGTCAACCGTCTTTGTCGAATGTTCAGCCTTTGGGCAATTTCTTTGTGACTCAGGTTTTTTTCTTCCCTGCTGAGTTTATAAACTGCACTGCACTTCTCTGGCAAAATTCCCACAATTGAGTTGATCTGCTGAAGCAATTCTTTATGCGCTAAACTTCCATAGGCTGAGGGATCTCACACATTCCCGTTATCTCGACGTTAGGAAATCCCCAAGCCTTACTAATCAAAACAACACAATTACAGATTTATGTATATTTGATATACAAGCCCTAAACCAATGAACCACAAGTCATTAACCACAACCATCCAAAAGATCTTTATAATCCTGCTTTTGCTTGTCCCATACCTTTCTTTTAGCCAACAAACAGATTCAACCCATCTCGATCAGTTTATTGCAAAACAGGTAGCCGACTACAAAATCCCTGGCCTTGCCATCGGCATAATCAAAAACAATAAAGTAATCTTTAAAAAAGGATATGGTGTAACCAGCACAGCAAAAGGATTTCCGGTAAACACCCAAACTATTTTCCCCATATCATCCTGCACAAAAGCCTTTACCGCAGCTGCACTGGGCATACTTGTAGATGATGGAAAAATCAACTGGGATGACAAAGTCATTAAATACCTCCCGGATTTTAAATTGAGCGACCCATGGATTACCAAAGAAGTTACCATTACCGATATTTTAAGTCACAGATCTGGCTTAAAAACATTTGATGGCGACCTGCTTTGGTACGGCACAAAAAATACCAGACAAGATATCGCAAGGTTAATCCGTTACTCACCAATCCGAACCAATTTCCGCACAGATTTTGCTTACCAGAATATCATGTACCTTGTAGCGGGGCTTGTTGTTGAATCCGTTACCGGAAAAACATGGGACGAATTTTTAAAAGAAAGGATTTTCAACCCCCTCAAAATGACGGGCACCGCTACCAACAGGGATTCCATAACCAGCGAAAGTAATTTTGCCCTGCCACACATCCAGAATAAACCGATTAAACCACTCAACATGTACAACATCAGCCCTGCGGGCGGTGTAGATTCAAATATCGACGACATGCTGATCTGGATGCAGATGCTGCTTGCACATGGCCGAATTGATGACACCACCATATTAGCCGATGGCACCATTAATACCTTAACAAGTGTCAAAACACTGTTCTCCATTAATAAAGACGATGGCTATGGACTAGGCTGGTATATTAAACACACCAAAAACGGTAAAGTAATTAACCACAACGGTGGGATGCCGGGTTATATATCCAGCGTAGTGTTGCTTCCCGACAGCAGCTCTGGAATAGTCATCCTTACCAACAAAATATCTCAGATCAACGATGAGCTGGTCAAAGCAATTACCGGCTACATGACCCGAAATAACACATTTGACTGGAAAGAAGCCGACAAAGAAATGTCTGGAAAAAACACCGTTTTCGATTGGGATAAGAAAAGAAAACCTCAGCCTAAAAAGAGTGCTTCAATACCCAATTTTAGCCGCTATGAAGGGGAATACGAAGACATAGCTTATGGCAAAGCGGTGATCAGACGAGAAAAAGGAAAACCTTTTCTGGAATTGCTTCCCACAAAGGAGCTCTTTTCGGGCTTTTTACATCACATAGACGCAGATCACTGCAAAATCATCTTTAACGATCCCTTTGTACCCGAGGGTGAAGTAATTTTTATAAGGGATACGGAAAAAAAAAATAACCGGGTTCAAGCTAAACATCGATTCAAACGACTTCCTCTTTGACGATCTGGAATTTGATAAAATCCCTTAATTTTTCGCAAACTTGTCTGCTATTAGATTCAGATTGATGCCATGCTCCAGATAAGCCTTCAGCCCATCTACCACAGTAGTAAAGCCACCGCTTGCGCCGTTGATCTCTGCAAGCAGTTCATCACCGGTTGTCTGAAAACCATACTGCGTAATGGTAACATACGTAGTGCCTTCAGTCAATGCCTCAAATTCAAAATCTACGGGAGTTGAATATTGATCCCACTCAACAGCTATTTTTTTATTCGGCACAATTTCTTTAACCCGCACAGCGCTGGAAACACTATACATTTCCCATTCCCAGGTAATTGTTTTGCCCTGCTCTAGCCTGCCACTTCCTTTGGTAAACCAAAAATGCTTGGTGATCTCAGGATCAACAAATGCTTCAAATACTACAGCCACCGGCCTTCTGATTAGCATCTGCGCCTGTACGCTTGGTATTTTATTTTCCTTCTCCATATTATAAATATAACAATTATCCGCGCCAGGTCTGTAGAAAACTGCTTAGGTTTAAGAACAAAAAAATACTTGTCCTGTTTTCGGTTGTTCGCTACACCCAACTAAGCTAATTTTGAAGAAAAAGAAACAGAATGCTGACCAACGAAATCATGTACAACGCCATCCTTAAAAAAGACATCACTTTTGAGGGGACTTTCATAACGGCAGTTAAAACTACAGGCATATTTTGCAGACCTACCTGTACCGCAAGAAAACCAAAGGCAGAAAATGTGGAGTTTTTTAAAACGACCAGCGAAGCCATACGCAAAGGCTACAGACCTTGTAAAGTGTGCAACCCCCTTGAAAAAATTGGAGAGACCCCTGATTTTATTAAATCGATCCTCGACGAATTAAACGCAGATCCATCTTTAAAATTTAAGGACTGGGACCTCATTCAAAAAGGTATTGAGCCCAGCAAAATCAGAAGGTGGTTCCTTAAAAATCATGGCATTACCTTTCATGCCTACCAACGGATGTTTCGGATCAATTCTGCATTTAAAAGAATCCAGGATGGCCAAGCCATTACCACCGCCGCATTTGATGCCGGGTATGAATCGTTAAGTGGTTTTGGTGATTCCTTTAAAGCGATCTTTGGCGTTTCTCCTTTAAACAGCAAAGATAAACAGGTCATTAATATCACCCGATTAGAAACACCACTGGGAACTATGTTTGCCTGCGCCGTTAAACAAGGCATCTGCCTTTTAGAGTTTACCGATCGAAAAATGCTGGAGACGGAATTCAAAACACTCGCAAAACAATTAAATGCCACTATCATTCAGGGCAGCAACCACCACTTCGATCTGCTAAAGCAGCAGCTTGATGAATATTTCGCTGGCAACCGAAAACAATTTTCAGTGCCCCTGTTTTCACCCGGAACAGAATTTCAGCAGTCTGTATGGCAAATTCTGCAGGAAATCCCTTATGGCGCCACGCGCAATTATAAGCAACAAGCCCTGGCTTTAAATAAACCCGAAGCTGTTCGCGCAGTGGCAAATGCCAATGGAATGAATAGAATCTCAATCCTGATTCCGTGCCACAGGGTAATTGGCACTGACGGAAGCTTGACCGGCTACGGCGGTGGACTGGCCAGAAAAAAGTGGCTGCTCGAGCTCGAAAAATCAAACTCCTGATTTCTTAATTAAAAATGCATTTCGTTCATTCATATCAGAATGAGCGGGATCTGCCGTGCCTAAAAAAAAGACCAGACTATCATGAAAAAGAAAAAAAATAACTCAAAATGGCTTGCATTGGTAATCGTTTTAACCGCGCCAATGCTCTATGTAATAGATATTTTCATCATCAATATGGCAATACCGGGTATTAAAACCGGAGTGAATGCTAGCGACGGAGAAGTACAGCTGGTGATAGCAGGCTATTTGCTGGGAAGTGCGGCTTTTCTGATCATTGGCGGTCGCGCCGGAGACTACCTTGGCAAAAAGAAAGTACTGTTCTGGGGCCTTTTCCTCTTCACATTAACCTCCTGCATCTGTGGCATTACACAAACGGCCCTCCAACTTAACATTGCCCGCTTCTTTCAGGGCATCAGCTCCTCTATCATGGTTCCTCAATCCATTGCTTTTATACAAGTGCTGTTTACCGATCCTCAGGAGCGGGCAAAAGCAATAGGCTGGTACGGTGTTACCCTCAGTATTGCTGCTATTATAGGCCAGATATTGGGCGGATACCTGGTAGACAAATCTTTCTTGGGAATTGAGGGCTGGCGGTTGATCTTTTTGATAAACCTTCCCATAGGAATTGCAGCGTTATGGGCAATATCGAAGTATCTAACAGAGACAGTTAAAGACACCATGCAAAGCTTCGATTATTCCGGCGCAATGATTTTAACTGCAGGACTATTTTGCCTGATCTATCCGCTTGCAGAAGGCCGCGAAGCTGGATGGCCCTTGTGGAGTATAATCATGATACTGTCGTCGGCCCTTATTTTTGCCTGCTTCATTCGCAATCAAAAGAAAAGGCTGTTGCTTAACAGCGCTCCTTTAATAGATGTCTCGCTTTTTAAACTAAGGGAATTCAACATTGGCCTGCTCGCGGTATTGTTCCATTTCATGATGCATACGGCCTTTCTACTAATGAGCGCGGTGTATCTTCAGAACGGTCTTGGCTTATCTGCCTTAGATTGCGGTTTGTATTTCGTATTGCATGCAGTGCTTTTTATGATATCGGCAGTGCTGGCGTCTAAGCTGATCGTTAAATTTGGGAAACGCGTCTTGCAATTGGGCGTGGCCCTTATCATGGTATCCTTTATGCTCCAGATCCTGATTTTTAAACCGCAGGTAAGCGGGTTATACGTCATTTTACTCATTGGACTCTACGGTCTGGGCAACGGACTTGTCCTACCCTCTCTGCTTACCATTGCATTAGGAAGCATCCCAGCAAAATTTGCAGGCGTTGCTGCCGGCATCTTTTCCACCTTCCAGCAAACCGCTTCAGCCCTGGGGATCAGCATTTTGGGGGGTGTATTTTATTACGAAATCAGCACAAATAAGGCCAACCCCGATTACCTTAAAGCTTTCGATTATGGTATTGCCGCCAACATGGCCTGCCTTTGCTTAGTATTATACATGCTTTACCTCATCCCTAAACCCATTAAAGCCAAATAATGACGGGATAACCATTAATATTGATATCTTTGAGTAGGCAGCGATAAGTGTATCGTCGTCGAATTTGACTTCATGACCAGACTAAAAAAAACAGAACTCGAAATTTCTGATGATCAGTTCCCTGTAGTGGGAATTGGGGCTTCAGCAGGAGGACTAAAAGCCATAAGTCGATTTTTAAAGGCCATCCCGCCGAAGTCTGGAATAGCTTACGTATTTGTTCAGCACTTAAGTCCTGATCATGAAAGTTCCCTACCGGAATTGCTTCAGAAAATATCAAAAATCCCCGTACATCAGATAACAGACGACATCCATTTGGAACCGGACAACTTTTATGTTATCCCAGAAAACAAGATCGTAACCGCTACAGATGGAGTGCTTAAACTCTCATCACTCGACGATAAACGCTATAAAGTAAAAGTAATAGACCGCTTTTTCTCTTCACTGGCCATTGTGCACCAGGGTTATGCAATAGGTGTAGTCTTATCGGGCTCATTAAACGACGGCACCCTGGGTTTAGAGGCAATTAAGGCCTATGGAGGAATCACCTTTGCACAGGATGAAGATTCTGCAGAGTATAACGAAATGCCTGCAAGTGCGATAAAAGCTAAAACAGTAGATTTTGTATTAAACCCTGAAAAGATTGCAGTGCATCTTCTTACCATTAATGCACCTTTTTACAATAATCATATCAATCCCTCCGAAGATAAAGGTTCAAGGGACGAAGCGGTTTTCAAGCAAATACTTACATTACTTCGGGTACGCAGGGGGGTAGATTTTTCATTCTATAAGTCAAGCACTTTAAAAAGGCGCATTGTACGTAGAATGGCATTAAAGGGAACTGACAAACCGGAAGTCTATTTATCCGTTCTGCGCGAAAAAAAGGACGAACAGGACGCGCTATACAATGACATGCTCATTTCTGTTACTAATTTTTTCCGTGACCCGGACATCTTCGAAACCCTGTGTACCACTGTGCTCTCTTCGATCATAGATCAGAAGAAAAACGGTGAACCCTTACGGATCTGGATTGCAGGCTGCGCGACCGGAGAAGAAGCGTACTCTATGGCAATCTGTTTAACAGAACAATTGGGTGATAAAGCTTCTGCAATGAAAATACAGATCTTTGCTACTGATATTTCTGAAACGGCAATTAACAAAGCACGTACCGGCGTTTACAGACCTACCGATATTGAGGGTGTTTCGGAGTCTCGTCTGCGTCAGTTCTTTAATAAAATTGACGGCAACTATCAGGTCAGAAAAAGCATCCGGGACATGTGTGTTTTTGCACATCATAACTTCTTAAAAGACCCACCTTTCTCCAGACTTGACTTAATTGCCTGTCGCAATGTTTTAATCTATCTCGAACCGGTATTGCAGAAAAAAGCAATTACGGCCTTTCATTATGCCCTGGCCAATCATGGTTTTTTATTGTTGGGAAAATCAGAAAGTATTGGCAAAGACTCAGATCTTTTTCTGCCATACAACCATGCAAGCAAAATTTTTCAGCGGATCGGCATTCCCGGCAGGATTATGCAGGTAACCACACAGGGTAGTGAGCAGAATTTTAAAAATGTTGACACCAGTGCACGTAAAGGAGCCGAAGAACCGGATATTTCTAAACTTGCCGACCAGGTGGTACTGGCTAAATTCTCACCTTCTGGAGTGCTGGTAAGCGATAACTTCGACATTATTCAGTTTAGAGGAAAAACAGATGCCTGGCTCGCCCCGTCCCCTGGAAGAGCTAGCTTAAACCTGCTAAAAATGGCAAGGGAAGACCTGGTTTTTGAACTCCGGAATTTATTGCAGCAGGCAAAGAAAAATCAAACTCCTGTGGGAAAAAAGAATGTGATCTTTAACCTGAATGAACAGCAGGAATTTGTTGATATAGAGGTTACCCCGCTTATAAAACCTGAAAGTGTCCATTACCTGGTCTTGTTCCAAACCAGTTTTTCAGCGGTCCGTAAAAGGCCTTTATCAAAAGCCGGAAAACGGGTTGAAAGTGACAAAGACCTGAGGTTAAAGCAGCAGGAAATGGAGCTAACCCAGCTTAGGGCAGAAATGAGGAATGCAACAGAAGAACAGGAAGCGGCACATGGGGAACTGCAAAGCGCAAATGAGGAGTTGCTTTCTGGTAGTGAAGAGCTACAGAGCTTAAACGAAGAACTGGAAACTTCAAAAGAAGAGCTGCAAAGCACAAACGAAGAGATCAACATCATTAACAATGAACTCACCGGACGTAACCAGGAACTAAACAATGCAAGGGTATACACAGAAGCCATCATAAATACAATTCGTGATCCGTTGATTATTCTGGATAAGGATTTAAGGGTAAAAAGGGCTACGGATGGATTTTACACCAAGTTTCATGTCACTAAAAAAGAAACGGAAGGTGAATATTTCTATGATCTTGGTGACCGGCAGTGGAACATTCCACTACTCCGCGATCTGCTGGAGAACATCTTGCCGGAGAAAAAAATCTTAACTGATTTTGAGGTGAGCCATATTTTCCCAACAATTGGTCTGCGCATCATGAGTTTAAACTCAAGACTACTGGATGGCTTAATATTATTGGCAATTGAAGATATTACGGATAAACGTAAGGTTGAACAAGGCCTGGCTGAAGTGGAGTTGCTATTTAAAGAAAGTAAAGAACGGTTAAAACTTGCCGTAGAAGCCGCAGGTTTAGGCACCTGGGATTACAATACACTTACCGACGAATTGATATTTGATGGCAGGTCTAAAGAACTTTTCGGCCTTAAGCCTAATCATGACATCACTTATCAGCAATTCATAAATATGATCCATGTTGATGATCGTGCTGATGTAGACAAAACCCTGAAACAAGCGCTCACTGGCATCAATAATGGCGAGTACGAAAAGGAATTCAGAACATCAGAAAACCTAGATAAAAAACTCAAATGGGTTAAGTTTAAGGGTAAAGCGTATTTTAATGCAAAAAACGAGCCTTATCGCTTTGTTGGAACATCATTAGATATTACTCCCCAAAAGATGCATGATCAGGCGATAAAAGAATTGTTGCAACACAAAGATGATTTTATCAGTATTGCCAGTCATGAGCTAAAAACACCGCTGACTAGCTTAAAAGCATCGATGCAGCTGATCAACAGGTTAAAGGACGATTCCTTTTCTGACAAGCTGAATTCATTGATTGCCATGTCGACCAGGAGTTTAGACAAAGTAAGTATATTAATAGAGGACCTGTTAAATGCCAGCAGGATTAACCAGGGTCATCTTGAGCTTAACAAAACGCAATTCAATATTGCTAAAATGGTTGATGATTCGTGTTATCACATTCGTGCAGCAAATAAATATTCGATAATTACCACAGGTGATTTAACCCTGGAAATTTATGGAGATAGCGACAGGCTTAGTCAGGTAGTGATCAATTTTGTGAATAACGCCATTAAGTATGCCCCCGAAAGTAAAGACATTACCATTTCTATTGACAAACTAAAAGAGAACATTCGGGTTTCTGTAAGCGACAAAGGGCCCGGCATTCCTGAAGAAAAAATACCTCATTTGTTTGAACGGTATTACCAGATAGATGGCAAAAATGCCGCTTACTCTGGCCTGGGGCTAGGCTTATTCATCTGTACCGAAATCATCAAGAAACATGATGGAAAAATAGGCGCTGACAGTAACCTGGGCCAGGGCAGCACATTTTACTTTACACTACCTATAAAATAGCGTTAGCGAGTGTGCTGTAGCACACTCGCTTGCAACATGGCAACTTTACCCTAATGCCCGTGCCCGGCCTCTTCACTGTTTTTCAATTTCGACAGCAAATCATAAGTTCCTTTTAAAACCACCTTTCCATTTACAGCGACACCTTCCGGAATCTGGACCTCTAAATACCCGCCATCATTTACCCCAATACTTACTTCTACCATTTTAAAATAATACATCCCTTGTTTCTCCGAACCTTCTGAAACAAAGATGTATTTCTTACCTCCAAAATCAACTACAGCACTATTCGGCAATGCCTGCACTTTACTAGTACCCGTTTCAATATATGCTTTAAGGTATGCTCCCGGAATAAAGCTGGTGCTTCCTTTTGAAATGGCATGAACAGTAATCGTTTTATCGGAATTAATTTCCCGACCAACCAAATCTACCACTGCAATTTGCTCTTCCGTATCATTGGCCATAGAAAAACGAACCCGTTGACCTGCCCTAACTTTCGAAGCGTCTCTTTCAAATACATTCAATTCAACATGCAAATTAGCGCTATTTACGATCTCAAACATCGCATCATTCGGATTCACAAACTTTCCTGTATTCACATTTACTTTAGTTACATAACCCGTAATTGGCGAATAAATATTGATCTGGCTCCTAATATTAGCGGCCGACAAACTTGCCGGATTAATGTTGATCAGCTGCAACCTTTGTTTCAACGCACTTTCTCTTGCCAGCATACTTTGAAACTGCGCACGTGCCTGCTGCAATGTTTTCTTTGCATTTACATTCTGCTCTGCAAGTGTTTGTTGTCTCTTATATTCCGAATCGGCAAGTTCCAGCTGGCTCTTGCTTTCCAGGTAATCTTGCTGTAACAAGACATATTCCTGATTTTGCAAAACGGCAATCACTTGTCCTTTACTAACGGTGCTTCCCTGCAGCAACGGAGTCGATTTTACGATTCCTCCCATTTGCGTAGTAACACTAACCAGATTTTGTGGCGGCACATCAATAAAGCCATTAACCTTTAACAAGCCACTTAAATCTTTCATTTCCGGCGACCCTAGTGCGATGCCTGCAGTCTTATATTGTGCAGAGGTAAATTCCACGGTATTTTCATCCTCATGGTTTACGCTTGCTGTTTCTTTAACTGCTGTTGTTTCTTCTGATTTCGGTGTATTCCCTCCGCATGAGGTTAAAACCGCAGCAAATAGGACGTAAATGGTCACTTGAATAGTTCTTTTCATTTTCTTAATTATAAACCACTGAGGTATTGAAGTGTATAAACTGATTGATTGTATTGATTGATAGCCTGCAAATAGCTAAAATGTGTTTCCGAATACGTCCTTAATCCCTGAAGATATTCTACATAACCGATCTCTCCGTTTTGAAACGCGATTTGCGATTGCTTCAAAATCAGGTTGGCATTCGGCAGGGCACTTTTTTTATAATAATCGATGCTCCGTGAGTTTTTAAGCAATGCCTGATTCGCCTTATTGTATTCGCCCTGCAAATTGGTCTGAAAAAGTTCATACTGACTTTCCGTAACCTGTTTTTCTATTCTGGCTGCTTTTATACGGGCCGAAAAAGGTTTAAAGAATAACGGAATGGCCACTCCTGCCTGTACCCCCTGAAATCTTTTACCACCATTAAAGTACTGGTCCTGTCCGTTTACCGTTTGCGTACCGATAATGGACTGGTTAAAATAACCAACAGTAAAATCAGGTCCTGAACGGGCTTTCTCTACACCTAGTGCTTTATCGGCAATATCAATCTGCTGTTTTTGCAGGGCAAGTTGCGGGTTTGCACCAACACTATTGCCAGCTGCAACATTCCATTCGGCCTGCGTAAATTGATCCTTAACAATTTCAACGGGTTGCTGCGTATTCAGCAATCGCTGCAGTTCAGAAGTATAAGCCAGTATATCTGATTCATTTTCACTCATCTGATTTCTTACTTCATTATACTGCGTTTCGGCAGTGGTTTTCTCCAGCAGGTTCGTCTCGCCTGTTTCATACCTTAAGGAAGCGGCTTTTAAGAAATTGCTGTATACGGAATCCTGACTTTGATACAGATCTTTTAAAGCAATAAAATAAGCAAGGTGCATATAAGTACTTTTAACCTGATAGCTCAGTTCGTTTTGCGTAACGGCCACATTAATCTCTGCACCCTTGATCTGCGCATCATACAGATTACGCTGATTTTTAAACAGTCCGGGATTCGGAATACTCTGGGAAACACTAAAATTATTGTCCTTTTTAATTCCATTAATTTGTCCATACTGCACATCAAGATTGGTTTTTCCTAAGTCGGTCGAACTGCCTCTCAATGCCTGTTGCTGATTTACCTGAAGGCCTGAAGATTTCATGGCCTGGTTGTTTTTAAGAGCAGTTTGCACGGCCTGTTCCATTGTAAGCGGAATCCTTTTTAAAGACGTTTGTTGTGCATTTGCCGCAGCAGGTACGGTAAAAGTGAGCAAAGCAATAACGACAATTATTGCAACTGGAACACCTGTTTTAGGCTTACGTTTATAGCCTTCGAAATAAGTATATAACACGGGTAATACAATTAAAGTTAAAATAGTAGAGGTAATGAGACCACCGATTACAACGGTAGCAAGTGGCTTTTGAACCTCTGCGCCCGCCGCTGTTGAAATGGCCATAGGCAAAAAGCCCAACGAAGCCACGGTTGCGGTCATCAATACTGGTCTCAAGCGGATGGCTGTACCTTTAAGCACAATTTCATCCAATCCATATTTATTAAGTTTCCGGAGCCTGTTAAACTCGGTGATCAGTACAATCCCATTTAATACCGCAACACCAAAGAGCGCAATAAAACCAACTCCTGCAGAAATACTGAAAGGCATTCCACGAAGCAGCAGCGCAAAAATACCACCTATTGCCGCCATTGGAATGGCAGAAAATATAAGTACCGATTGCTTAACCGATCCAAATGAGAAATACAATAAAAGCAGGATTAGCGCCAGGGCAACAGGAACAGCAATAGAAAGCCTTTGAGTTGCTTCTTTCAGGTTTTCAAACTGACCGCCATAAGTGATGTAATAACCGGTTGGCAACTTGATCTGTGCGTTGATCTTTTCTTCAATCTCGGTTACCACACTGGCAATATCGCGACCTCTTACATTTAATCCAACAATGATCCTTCGCTTGGTATCTTCACGCTGGATCTGATTTGGCCCCACCTTAAATTCTACATCAGCAAGCTGATCAAGGGGAACCTGATTGCCGTTAGGTGCCGATACGTAAACATTTTTTACATCGCTGATGTCTTGCCTGTTCTGTTGCGACAAGCGCACCACCATATCATAGCGCTGCTCACCCTCGTAAACTACTCCGGCAGACTGGCCCGCAAAGGCGGTATTAAGGGCTTGGTTTACCTTATCAACGGTTAAGCCATACTGAGCAATCCTATCCCGGTTGATCTTTACAACGATCTGCGGAAGACCCGTAGCCTGCTCCAGATAAAGGTCTTTTGCACCCTCAACTGTAGAAACAATTTTGCCGATCTTTTGCGAAATATCGGTTAAAGCACTTAGGTCATCTCCAAAGATTTTTATTCCGATATCCTGCCTTACTCCCGAGATCAGCTCGTTAGAGCGAAGCTGAATAGGCTGAGAAAAACCAAAGCTTACGCCAGGCACATCCTCAAGGGCTTTACCCATAAGTTCGGCCAGTTCTACCCTGTCATTAGTGGTTGTCCAGTCTTTTTTATCTTTTAAAATAATGGTAAGATCACAGGCCTCCATAGGCATTGGATCGGTCGGAATCTCGGCTGCACCAATCTTTCCGATCACCTCTTTTACCTCTGGAAATCTCTTAACCAGGATATCAGATGCCTGATTTACTTTATCTATGGTCTGCGAAAGCGAGCTTCCGGTAAGCAAACGGGTTTCAACAGCAAAATCTCCTTCTTCGAGGGTTGGAATAAACTCTCCTCCCATTCTCAAAAACAGCAATATACTGATGGCTAAAAGTATTATAGACGACGCCACCACAGCCATACGTTTACGCAAAGCGGCACGTATAATCGGTGTATACTTCCTTTGAAAGAAATCCATCATACGGTCAGAAAAATTCCTTTTATGCGTTGCTTTTTTACTTAATACCAGCGATGATACCATGGGCACATAAGTAAGCGATAGCAGGAAGGCGCCAAGAATAGCAAATGAAACAGTTTGCGCCATGGGGCCAAACATTTTCCCTTCTATACCCACCAACGCAAGAATGGGCAGATATACAATCAGAATAATGATCTGACCAAAAGCAGCAGCACTCATCATACGCACAGAAGATTTCTCCACCTCTGCATCCATTTCACGTTGGGTATAGGCCCTGCCTAATTTATTGCCTGCCAAAATATGCATGGTGGCTTCCACGATAATTACAGCCCCATCTACGATCAGGCCAAAATCGATAGCACCCAGGCTCATCAGGTTTCCTGATACCCCGAAGAGGTTCATTAACGAAATGGCGAAAAGCATGGACAGCGGAATAACCGAGGCGACTACCAATCCGGCCCGGAGGTTCCCTAAAAAGAGCACCAATACAAAGATCACAATTAACGCTCCCTCTATAAGGTTTTTAGCTACGGTACCCATGGCACGGTCTACCAATGCACTTCTGTCTAGAAAAGGTTCAACAACAACCCCTTCGGGCAGGGTTTTATTGATCCGCTCTATTTTAGCTTTAACCTTTTTAACCACATCGTTGGCATTGGCACCTTTCAGCATCATTACGATACCGCCAACGGCTTCGCCATGGCCCTTGGAGGTTGCCCTGGTCAGTGCTCCATAACGGATAGAACTGCCCAACTGAACGGTGGCAATGTCGCGGATAAGCACCGGAATCCCATTGGCATTGTTCTTAACCACTATTTTATTGATATCATCTAAACTGCCAATTAAGCCCTCACTTCGGATAAAATAAGCAGTCGGTTTTTTATCAATATAAGCACCTCCTGTATTTTGGTTACTGGATTCTAAAGCGGTAAAAACATCAGCAATACTTAAATTAAGGCCTCTTAACTTATCAGGATCAAGGGCAATTTCGTACTGCTTTAATAAACCGCCGAAACTGTTTACTTCGGCAATACCGGGAGTTCCCAGCAATTGTTTCCTCACAATCCAGTCCTGAATACTTCGCAGGTCACGGGCATTGTATTTCTCTTCAAAGCCCGGTTTTGCATGGATTACATACTGATATATTTCGCCCAGTCCGGTTGATATCGGAGATATTTCGGGATTCCCCAATCCTGCCGGGATGTTGTTCTTTGCTTCGGCAAGCTTTTCATTAACCTGCTGGCGCGCCCAGTAAATATCCACATCATCATGAAAAACGATGGTTACTACCGATAAGCCGAATCTGGAAATAGAGCGTACCTGTTCAATTTCGGGTATGGTAGACATGGTTTGCTCCACCGGATAAGAGATGAGCCTTTCTACCTCCTGAGTAGCCAAAGAGGGGCTGAGTGTGATGACCTGTACCTGGTTATTTGTAATATCGGGTACGGCATCTATAGGTAATTGTTTTAGCGAATATACACCCCAGGCAATAAGCGCGAGGGTAAATAATCCTATAACTAATTTGTTCTGTATAGAAAACTGAATGATTTTTTTCAGCATTGAATTTTAAATTAGGTTAAAGAAAAAACAAGGCAATGCATAACGGAATCATTCCATGAGGATAGATCCGGTGCAATAAAACCTGAAATTTAAATTAACCTAACTTAGGTGGCTGCCAGACTGAAGGATCATTAGACGCGATATGGCCGGGAGCGATATCTGAATACTCTTTATCAATAATCAATGAAACCGTACTGGTTAATAATGTTTGCGTTACAACCGTTGGTGTACTGCAGCAACAGCATACGCAAAACGGAGAGCAATCGTCATTTGCCAGGCTGTTGTGATCATCGGCATGCCCTGCTTTTGAAACGCTGGTCTGTTCAGAAACTTTGGCGTTGGCGAAATCCTTGCAAGGCGTAAAGCTCACAACAATAATGATCAAACAAATAAGCCAACTGAAGAATTTCACAGCAAACAATTTTTCCAAAAGTATAAAAAATTCTAATATTCCGTATCTTATCCACAAATTCAAACCTGTTACTTTTTAAGAAGATATGATAAGATCAGTCATTTTTTGGAGTGTCGCCTGCATACTTGCAATATTGGCAAGCCTAAAATTTATGGGGTCAAAAACCAAAGCTACCCCACAGCCATCAGATCAACCCAATATCATTGTAATTATTTCCGACGACCATGCTTATCAGGCAATTGGCGCCTATGGCAATAAAATAGCACATACACCAAACATAGACCGGCTTGCCAAAGAAGGCGCATTGCTAACAAATCAGCTGGTTACCAATTCCATATGCGGACCAAGCAGAGCCTGCTTTTTAACCGGCAAGTACAGTCATATAAACGGCTACAAAGCAAACGACGGCAAGTTTAACGTGGATCAGCAACTGCTACCGCGACTATTGAGCAGTGCCGGCTATCAGACCGCATGGATTGGCAAATGGCATTTAGGTACTTTACCGGGCAAGGCATTTGACCATTGGGAAATTATGCCCGACCAGGGATTTTATTACAACCCTGATTTTATCAATAAAAACAACGATACCACCCGAACCGAGGGATATGTTACCAATATTATTACCGATAAGGCAACGCAATGGCTAAACTCACGTGATAAAAGCAAGCCTTTCTTTTTGGTAGTAGGCGAAAAGGCTACCCACAGGGAATGGTTACCAGATATTCAGGATCTAGGTGCTTATGATGATATAGATTTTCCGCTTCCCGCAACATTTTTTGATGAATACGAAGGAAGGCCCGCAGCCAAACAGCAGTACATGACCATTGCAAAAGCAATGGAACTTGATCGCGACCTAAAGGTTAATGTGGATTTTAACAATTTCAATCTTTATAAAAGGATGAACCCTACTCAACGTAAAGCCTTTGCAGATTATTACCAGCAAAAGGTCACCAAAGATTTTGAACAGAAAAAACCATCGGGCAAAGCCTTAGCCACCTGGAAATACCAGCGTTATATGAAAGATTATTATGCTACTGCAAATTCGCTGGACCGGAATATCGGTGAAATCCTTAATTACCTTGATAAAGCAGCGCTAAGCAAAAATACCATTGTAATTTATGCCTCAGATCAGGGTTTTTACTTAGGAGAGCATGGTTGGTTCGATAAGCGTTTTATGTACGAAGAATCTTTAAAAACACCCTTCATAGTAAGATATCCCGGTAAAGTAAAAGCAGGGAGTACCATTAACAATATAGTGGCCAACATAGACTGGGCACCTACTTTATTGGACATTGCAGGTGCTAAAGTACCAGCCGACATACAAGGAAAATCTTTCTGGCCTTTGCTTAAAGGCAACAAAACCGGAAAACCAGATAAGCCTGTTTATTATCACTACTATGAATACCCCGGTCCGCATTTGGTAAACCCTCACTTCGGCATCAGAACCAATCAATACACGCTGATCCGTTTCTATGGAAAGCTTAATTACTGGGAGCTTTATGATGTAAAAAAAGACCCCGGCGAATTGAAGAACCTGGCTGATCTTAAAGAATATGCACTGGTCATGGCCGATCTAAAGAAAAAGCTAAACTCAGCTACCCACGAATACAAGGACGAGGAAGCCGAACAAATTATAAAAAATTTATAATTTGACATTTATTTGATAATATTCCTTATATTCCGTTATTAAAGGGGAAATTATGAGGTTATTATTCATGTTTACATTTTGCCTGTTTGCTATAACTGCAGTAGGCCAAACCAGTCCGGTATCTGATAAAGTAAATGTTGTTTATGAAAAGGATGCTAAGAAGCTGCCAGCGGGAATCCAGCCTAAGTATTTTCTGGATAGTGTGCTAATCGGTTCCTGCCTTCCGCTCTTCAGTCAGGAAGAAATTAAAAACATTAATGTAAGTACTGATAGTAAAATCGGTGAAGTTTATGTAATGACTAAAAATCCCGGGGCATTCAGGTTCATGACCTTAGATGAGATCAAAAACAAATATGTAAAATCTCCATCGCCTGCCACCTTGTATATGATAGATAATGACCTGGTAAAGGGCAATATAGCCAACCTTAAAATTGATGAGAATTACATTCTAAATATTAATATTTTGTCTGAAAGTGATTTTGGTTCTTTAAAAGGAGCTGTAAAAGACATCGACATCATCAAGATCACCACTAAAAGCAAAGAAAACCTGGAGAGAGCAGGCCAGGTTTATATAAGAGGGACTGAGTTTCAGGCAGGGTTATAAAGCTGGGTTACCAGCTATCCGTCCTAAAGGGTTCAGCAGGCAATCCTTCTACGTTATACAAATTTCCCTCTGCTCTGTCTTTAAAGGCATATCTAACAGCGACCGGGCTTTTAACCGACTCACTGCTTACTACTACCGTTTTGCCTTTAATTAATGCTTCGGCTGGATAAAACACCTTATCAATACCGGCGATCTCGAAAGAAATCAGCTTCTGATCATAAGCGGTCAGTCCGTTGGGGATTTCATCAAAGCTCAGCACCGCCTTGTCGCCCGTTATTTCTAAAGATTTATAAACCGGCCCCCTGAATACAATGCCTTGTTTGCCATAAGTATTGTTAAGTGCCCAATAAGCCAGCCTTTTACTGATAATGGTTTTATCAGGCGGATGGATGGTAGTCATACTGCCCACATCAACACTAACCACCATTCCGGAGTTGGGTATCAGTTTCATTGCTCTTGATTGCGCTTCATACAAAAGCGGTATCTGATCCGCATGGTCCTTATACACGTTTGGTGCAATCTGCACATAGTAAAAAGGCCATTCACCGGAGTTCCATAGCTGTCGCCACTGCTTAACCATAGCCGCCATTTTTTTATCGTAAGTAAGTGGGTTCATCCTGTTATTTTCTCCCTGATACCATAATGTGCCTTTAATGGAATAACCAATAATCGGGTTGATCATGGCATTAAATAATACCCCCGGGTTGTTCTTGGCAATTTTAGCGGTATCGGCCGGAATTTTAAAATCATTGAATCCCTGCAGGCTGCTTGTGGTCATCCATGCTTCGATGTCTGTACCCCCAAATGCCGATTGGATAATCCCAACAGGGACTTTTAGTCTTTTCTGAAGTATCCTTGCAAATTGATAACCAACCGCACTAAACTCTTTAACTGAGGCTGCATCGGCACTTTCCCATTTGGCATCCAATTGTGTTTGCGGGGTTTTAGACATTTTCTTTTCTACTCTGAACAACCTGATGCCCGGCTCATCGGCATCCATTAATATCTCGTTAGAATTCAAAATTGGCTGATTGGCATATCCCTTCACGGGCATTTCCATATTTGACTGGCCAGAGCACAACCATACTTCTCCAATAAAAACATCATCCACTACCAGTTTACTGCCATCGTTAAAAGTAATTTTGTAAGGCCCACCGGCTTTAGGAGTGGCTACAGCCAGCCTCCATGTTCCTTCCTTTGTGGTGTTAACGTTGTATACTTTTTGGTTCCAGGAGGTCTGTACGGTTACTTTTGCATTGGCTTTGGCTGTACCCCATAAGGTAACATTGCTTTGCTGCTGTAATACCATGCCACTGGAAATGATGGCCGGCAAGGTTACATTTGCTTTAAGGACTGTGGTATTCCATAAAAGCATTACAGATACCAGGACAATAAAATGTTTTTTCATACCACTAAATTTATACATTATTCTTTTTTAGTTTCACCGCAAATAACGACCATGTGGCCAATAGCATTGCAACTGCTGAAACCTGATAAACAATAGAAAGATCAACCTGAGCATCTTTTAATGCACCACCAACATACACCATTAAACCACCAATAATTGTACTTAGAAAATTAAGGAATCCATAACCTGTGGCGATGTATCTTCCATCGGCCACTTGTCGTAATATCGGCATTAAATTCGCGTCATTAAACCCTCTTGCCAAACCAAAGACAAGCATGGCAATAATGGCGATGCTGAAGACATTTGTAGAGGCCATTAGAAACAAGAAAGGCGCACCAAGTGTAAAACCAATGATGAGCATGTACAAACGGCCCCTGTTATTTTTTCGGGTCCATCTATCGGCCAGAATCCCCCCCACAATTACGCCCACAAAGGAACCGATCTGGATATAACCTGTTGCCGAAATACCGGCCTGGCCAAGATTAAGGTTAAAATGGTCTTTTAGAAACGTTGGCAGCCAGCCATAAACAAGCCAGTTTACAATACCCAATATGGCAAAATAGAACAACAGGATAAAGAAAGAGGCTTCACTAAAAAGTACTTTTAAAGCTCCTGTAAGGCTAATTTTCGGCATTACCTCTTCTTCTCCTTCTGTAACCACAACAGGATCAGGCTTATGGTCCCTCAACACATACAACAGAATCAGGGAATACACAATACCTACAATTCCAAAAACATGGAATCCGGAACGCCAGCCCCACAATTCGGCAATATATCCGCCTAAGCCACCAAGTGCCAGACCTGCATATAAACCACTCATATGCAAGCCCGTTGCAAGGGAACGGGTTTTTCCTTTATGATAATCGGTAATTAAAGCCAGTGCCGCAGGGATATAGCAAGCCTCGCTTACGCCCATTAAAAAACGGGCAGCCAGCATTTCGTGAAATGAGGTGGTAAAGCCGGTCCATAAAGTAACCACCGACCAAACCATTACACTAAAAACAATTACCTTTTTTCTGCTGTACCTATCGGCAAAGTAACCGCCAAAAGGACTTAAAAAACCGTACGACCATAAGAATACAGAGGTAAGCAATCCAAATTGTGCATCAGTTAAATTGAAATCTGTAACAATAGGATCGCGCATCGAGGTAATTAAAATACGATCCAGATAGTTTAAAAAAGCCACTATCCATAGCATGGCTACAATGATCCACGAGTAGAAGGAGGTAGTTTGTCTGGAATTCTTCATTTGTAAGTTGCGATTAATACGTTAGGGGTTCTCACTGCAGGTCTGATTTCGCCACCGGGAATAATTACATTTCCGTTCCAGACTGTTAAAGTTGTAGTTACAGGCGGCCGGGTAGCAAATGCCTTTCCATCAGACGTCCAGGTATTGGTAAGCGTATTATAATTTAAAATTCTATTTGAAAAGCCAGGGTGTTTTTCTTTTAATACCACTGCGCTTGCGGCTAGTTTACCATCATCGCCACCAAATATTTGTAATGAGGATTGCCCTAAAGCATAAGCAGGCGTTGGAGCCGCCGCTACCGAAGTTGGAAGGTCTGCTATCTTCTTCCATCCTGTTTCGGGCTGATACCGATAAGCATCTTTTAAATACTCGCGGCTGCCATCGATCAGTGCTACCCCGCTAAACAGGTAAAATGCATCACCTTGTGCACCGGCAACGCTAAGCATTCGTGGGGCGCCCAGCCAGGTTGGCAATACCTTCCAGCCCTTTTCAATTGCATTAAGATCCAATGCCCAGAAATTAGCTCCGGCAACCTTATCATCTGGTTTCTCAATTCCGCCGGCAACATAAATTACACTTCCAACCAGCGCCGCCGATGTATTTGCAATTGCATGAGGCAGGTTTGGCAAGTTGACGGTTTCAATTTTCCCGTTCTTATAATTCAGCATAAACACTTCTGCACGGTGGCCTTTTTCATTACTGCCTCCAAGAATAATTACGGCATCTTTCCAGTTTATGGAAGCCCCGTAGCCTAATGGATAGGGTAATTTACCTGCTTCTTTCCATTTCCCTTTTGGGTTTTCGAGAACAAAAATATGATCATGCCATGCCTTGGCAGAGCCCGTCCACGGTGCACCGCCATCGGGGAAATTTGCACCACCGGCAACCAGTAATGCGCCATTGGAAACACCGGCAAAAGAACCTGCAAAACCAACGCGATCAGGAACCGGCGGCAGGCTGCTCCATAATAAGCCAGACCTGGAGACCTGCTGCGCCAGCCCTTTATTTAAGAGTATAGTCATAAAAAAAATAAGAAGAAGATTAAAGTACCTGTTCATCATCAGGATTGTTTAACGATATCGAAAAATCCGATCTCATCAAGGGATGTTTTAAATTGTGCCGCTTGTGCATCTGAAAGAGGCTCAAGAGGTAATCTGCAAGCACCTAACTCCAGTCCCTCCATTTTCATGATGGCCCGCTGTGCAGGAATTGGCGGATATTTAACCAAAGCGCGAACCATATTTACCGAATGCAGCTGCATGGCTGCTGCTTCCTCCTGCTTTCCTTCATTGTAAAGCTTTATTACTTTCAAATACAGTGGAGCAGCGAAGGTATAGGTGCTGCCAATAGCCCCCTTTGCCCCTACTGCAAGTGCAGGAAGCAACATTTCATCGTAACCAAAAAGGATATCAAATTTTCCGTTCTTATAATTCAGACAGGCCTGGTATTCATGCAAGGTAGAGGCGGTATACTTAATCCCGGCAAGGTTAGGAATTACCTTTTCTGCCTGCTCCAAAAAGGTGATCATATCCATACCTACCCCGGTAAGGGTTGGGATGCTATAGTAATAAAATGGTGTATTGGGTGCGGCTGATGCAATCTCCGCCATGCTCTTAACAAGATTATCAACACTTGTTGGTTTAAAATAAAAAGCGGCAACAGAAGAAATGGCATCGGCACCAATCTGCTCCGCATGAGCTGCAAGCTTGCGGCATTCCTGAATGGAGCTATGCCCTACATGCACCAGTACAAGGATACGTTTGGCCGCAGCCTTCACATAAGCTTCGGCAATAGCCATCCGCTCTTCAATTGTTAGGTTTGGCCCTTCGCCATTGGTGCCGCAAATAAAAACGCCAGATAATCCATCAGCTATCATTTTGTCGACTATCGTTGGGATAATGTCTAAATTAATTGTTCCATCTTCACGATAAGCCGCAAAAGTGGCGGCTATTAATCCGGTTATTTTGTTCATATATATTAGATTGTTTGTTGATTATTTATTTCTCGTTGGGAGTTGTAAGCCATTTAGCGTTAAACCTTTTAAGCACCATGGAATAATTAAAGTCGTTGCTGGTATTGGTTTCGTACAGGCAATAAATGGTTCCATCTGGTGTAACAGCCACATCAGAATAGCCTGATGAACCCGCATTGATCACTTTCTTTACCGCCCAGGTTTGTCCTTCATCATAACTAACTCTGGCAGTAAGGTTTTTGCGTGGCGGTTTAGGTACGTCTTTGGTATCTGGGTTGATAAAAAGCATACCGGATTTCTGTTTATCCTGCAACCTGATGATGGTAGCCATGCATATTGGCTCGTATAATTCTTCGTCAAATACAGGCTTTGTCCATCCGCTTATTCCATCATTGCTATAGCTGATTCCTCTGCGGTGCTCATCAGAAGTATTTCTGATGTTTACCATCACACGGCCATCATTAAGTTCAATTGCCATGGTTTCACTTGGGTTTTTAAACTCCGGGGTGTTGCCGGCAATGATGGCACCACGTTTCCAGGTCTTACCCAGATCATCACTATAAATTGTAGCAATGCAAGATGGCGCATGGCTTCTTCTTGGTGTAGTTTTAGCAGGATCGCTTAACCATACAGGCACCAGCAGCCGACCATTTTTTAACTGTATGCTGTGGCCCGGGCCAGGTGCCAGTACTTTCCAGTTATACTCTGGCTTGAAGGCCTCAAACGCATAGGTAATGTCTATTGCAGGGCTCCACGTTTTACCCTCATCTGTAGAACGGGTATAGTAAGCAGTAGCATAATCACGCTGATACAGCAGGTGAATGGTACCATCGCGATCTACAATTGGTGTAGCATTACTTGTTGGCTGTCCGCTTTTCCTTGCGGCAATCACTACATTACTTTCCCAGGTGCGTCCTCCGTCAGTGCTTCGGCGCATCAGTAGGTCCATATCAGCCCAATCGCTGGCTGTACCTATCCTTCCCTCACAAAATGCAAGCAATGTTCCTTTTTTGGTTGCTACCAATGCAGGTATCCGCATGGAGGCATATTCCCCTCCGGGTGAAAAGACCAGGGTACTGTCAAGCAATGCCCGATCGGCAGCGCCTTTTCTTGTTTTACATCCATTGCCAATCATGAGCAATACCAAGCTGGTACAAATTAGGATAAAGCAGTTTCTTAGTGTTTTTTGCATTTGGGAAAATATTAAACTTGGTTAGTAAAAACTTCAGGTAAAAGTTCAGCACATTTTTCTCTTACCGACAGTACCTCTGCCTGTGGTATCCATTTATAGGGCCAGCGCAGGCGGGTACTTATAGGCGTCCAACCACCTACAGCCGCCATAAATTTATCAACAGCCTGATTGGAGTATCCTTTATCTCTAATATAAGGAACAATACACTCCTCCATAAATTGCTGGATTCGGGCCTGCAGCTCAAAGGGATCTCCGCTGTGGTTTGCAATGTTATTATACCAGCGCTGTGCAAGCCCCGGATTTAAACAAGCTACATTGGAATAAGCACCATGGGCACCGTTTGCAATTCCCGTGGCCAGATGATGGCCGGGAATAAACACAGAAAACGGGATATTTATTGCATTCATTTCCTTGTACCACTGCTCATCGCCACCAGCAACTTTGCATCCTGCCAGAGGTATACCTGCTTCAAGTATTTCTGCAAATTCTTTCGGCAGAAGTTTTCTTTTGGCATGCGGGGGGTTGTATAAGATCAGCTTTATGGGATCGGCGGCCGCGCATATCACCTTTAAAAAGTCAATGATCTCTTCCATGGATGGCACAAACCAATCGGGCAAAATGATCTGTATGGCAGAGGGCTGCAGTGCCTTAGCGCGCTTAACCCTTTCCAATGATATTTTAGGGCTCATATGCGAGCAGCCAATTTGAAATGGCATACCTGCAGCATTACATTTTGTTGCAAGGATGCCGTTTACTTTATCAAATTCCTGCTCGGTCTGGTTATAGAATTCGCCGGCCGTACCATTAGAATAGATTCCATTTACGTTACTGGCAATCAATACATCAATTTCACTTTCCAGCTGTTCATAATTGATGCCGTCGTCATTGTTGATCGGAAGCAGCAAGGTTGCCCAATTGCCATAAATTTCATCTGCCTTTAGTGGAGTCATTTTATTCTGAATTGCTATAAATTAATATCCTTCTGTTTGTTTAATGTTAGGATTATTTGCAAATACCGTAGTATTTAGCGGCCAGAACAACGGAGTAGTTTTACCAACCAGGTTAGGAACATAGGTATACACATTAATGGTTCCCCCTTTATGAAAACGGACAAGATCGTACCAGCGCTTGTTCTCAAAAAACAACTCACGACCACGTTCATCAAGGATTTCACGCTCTACGTCGCTCTTAATGGTAGATGCTGTATAGTTCCCTGTATTGGCCCTTTGTCTTACTTTGTTCAGGTATTCAATTGCCAATGGTATGTTATTTAATCCGGCGTAAGCCTCTGCCTTCATCAAAAAGATATCCGACAAGCGATAGATGATCAGGTCATTATCAGAAACACGGCCATCGGCGTAGATGTTTCCGGAATATTTGGTGATCCATGAAATTTTCGGACCGCTTGCCTGCAGCTCCGTAATCCAGGTATATGGGATTCTTTTATCATCAGGGTTGGTAAATAAAGCTTTTGATTTTGGGCTAATCTGATAAGCACCCTGTCCATTTGCTGAGGTTTGCGCATAAGGGATTTTATCCAGATTCAATGCCCCATCAACCCCTGTTAGATAAGGAAGTGCATTTACACCATAATTGCCCCCAGCCTCATCCCTTTGAAAGTAAGCTGCCAGTGCCACCTCAGGATTGGTAGCTGCCCTTACCCCGGTTACATTTTTATAATCCTGGTTTAGGGTTAATCCCGATGCTTCTACCTCAGTAATTGCCGCAGCGGCAGCGGTAAGGTCAGCATCGCCACCACCAAGTACTTTTGCATTCCATAAGTATGCATCTGCCTTTAGTGYCATTGCTGATCCATATGCAAAGCGATATTTAGAAGGATAAGCGGTTTTTGAAAATCCACTTATAGCAGTAAAATTCTGGATGGCCAGATCCAGATCTGACTGGATCTGCTTCAAAACATCCACAGCTGTTGCCCTTGGCAGCAAAGGCACATTTTCATCTTCAACTGCGGTAAGCATTAAAGGCGCATCGCCAATGATGCGGGTAAGGTTAAAATAGAAATAGGCCCTTAAAGAATAGGTTTCTGCAAGGATCCTTCTCTTCGCATCCGGATTGCTTGCAAAAGAAAATCCTTCGATCTTTTTTAGCAATAAGTTGCAATGTCCGATGGCTTTGTACCAATCGTTATAATTAATTGCGCCTGAAGAAGGTGTAATGATCTGACTCCACGATACTCCAAACCTGGAATTAAGCGCAGCAACCAGTTCCTCGCTACGCTCAGTGCCGTACACAATATTATTGGCAAACAAACGCATATAAGTATAGATACCGGTAACGTATGGTTCAAAATCATTCTCATTTTTAAAGAATACCTCATCGGTGATACTTGATTGAGGATCTACTTCGAGCAGCTTTTTACAACCAGGAGATATGGCTGACAGAGATACTATGGCTATTATAATTAATGTAATCTTTTTCATAATTGGTTTTTTTAGAATTTCAATGTGGCCCCTAATAAAAATTGTCTTGGTCTTGGATAACCACCCGGATCAAAACCGGTATATACTTCAGGATTTAGCCCTTCATATTTGGTTAAATAGCCCACATTGTATACCGTAGCGAAAATATTAAGCCCCGAAGCTTTTATTTTTTCAAGTACTTTTTTTGGAACATCATAAGAAATTGAAATCTCCCTAAAGGCCAGGAAATCGCCTTTAGAATACATTGCAGATACATCTGAATTGTAACTATTGTTATTTCCAAGCGGCGCGTTGCGTAAGTAATTGCGCTGTCCGAAATCATAATCTGCAAAAGAGAAACGGGCATATTTTTTACCCTCATCACCTTGTTTCTGCCAGATATCCGGACCAATAGCGATTGATGGTGCACCTTCGTTAAATGCCCTGCCCTGGCCTAGTGAACGGGCTAAAGCGCCATTACTGATCAGGTGCCCCATGGCATAATCCACTGTAAACCTTAATGAGATGTTTTTATAACTAAAGGTATTTTGCATACCTCCCATTTTATTAGGATTTCTATAACCCATAAAAACCTGGTCTTTTGTATCAATCACCCCATCACCATTCACATCATCAAAAATATAATCGCCACCACGTTTCCCTACTGTTATCCCCTGCGGAGAAGCAAGGTTATCTTTTACCTTGGCATTCCAGGCTTTAGCCTCCTCGTCTGTAGCAAACACACCCGTTACCCGGTATGCATAGATTGGGTAAGGACGCTCCCCTTCTGCAAAACCTCCTGCTTCTACCAATGAATTGGAAGCCGGATCGAAGATCATATCACCACCTTGTCTGTTCTTCGCGCGACCATTATCAGGCAGTTTAGTAATTAAAGCCTGGTTGTATGCAAAAGAAAAATTAGCGTCCCATTTAAAATCATTTCCTTTAATGATGGCTGCACCAAGTTCAATTTCCACACCTCGGTTGCGCAGCTCGCCGTTGTTAAATGCGATTGACCCAAAAGGAGATTCCGATGGCAAAGGTTTAGAAGCCAGCCTGTCTTTGGTTCTTTTGTTATAATAATCTACAGTCAGGTTAATGCGGCTGTTTAAGAAAGAAGCATCAAATGCCAAATCAGTAGTTTCAGTTGATTCCCAACGCAGGTTATAGTTTGCCAGGTTGGACCTTAAAATACCGGAGCTTTGTCCATAATTAGCTGTTCTGTTATCCAGAACCGAAGCATAGCCCCCATAGGTATCAGTAATACTCAGGTCGCTAAGCCCCGCTGCACCCCAGCTTGCTCTTAGTTTTAAAGCATTAATCGCTTTTACGTTCCAGAAATCTTCTTTATGAACATTCCATCCAATGGAAGCCGAAGGGAAGAATGCGTATTTGTTTTCAATGGCAAAGTTCGAGAAACCATCGTAACGAAGTGAACCACTGAACAGGTATTTAGCTTTGTAATCATAGTTCACCTGTGTAAATGCACTGGCAGATCTGGATTCGCCAATGGTAGTAGCAAAGTTGGTAACATTACTCATCACCACCCCATTGATTACGGTTGTTGGTGGTTCGTTTATGGTATAGATATAATCGTTGCTTCCTCTTTGAGAACCTAAGCTGGCCACGTGATCTGTGTTCCTGATAAAATTAACCCCACCAAGGGCAGTAAAATTATGCACATCTTTTATACTAAAATCGTATTGCAAAACCTGATCGATCATCAGCTGTCTTGCGTTTTTGGTATAGTCATTTTTCTGACGCTGTGTGGACGGCTGCACCTCATCGGCAGGTGTTCCCTTTCTCATGAACAGTTCTTTATAATCATCTATCAGATAAGAAAAGGAAGGTTTAAAATGCAACCCTTTGGTGATGGTCAAATCGCCGGCAACCCTGGATACCAACCTTTCACTTGAGGTACGGGTATCATCATACATCAATGTATGGAAGCGGTTACGAACAGTATACAGCTCACCCGGCATTGGATTTCCATCGTCCTTAAAAGTACGGATCAAAGGCGTAATGCGTGTACCTCTAACCAGCTCATTTTGAAAACCATCTACATAATTAGGCATTACGTTCTGATAGTTTAACATCACATCGATGCGGAAATTATCTGCAGCTTTGAACCCGAAATTTCCAAGTCCATCATAACGTTTGTATTTGGTTCCCACAAAGGTACCTGCCTGATTGGTATACCCCATCGACAGGTTAAAGTCAGATTTTTCGCCACCCCCACTGATAGACAGGTTTTCGTTACTGCTCAAACCAGTGTTCCAAAGCATATCCTGATAGTTGTTATCCGCATATAATAGTTTTGTACCCGGGTTAATGGGATCGTCCATTACTTTCCAGCCTTTGGACAACAGGTTGTCTACGTAAGATTGTCCTTCTACAGATACGATATTATCATATAAGGCAGTAAGGTTAATGTTTTTACCATACTGGCCTTTTTGTGTATAAACACGAGTACCTGCAGAGAAACCACCATTGTTTAACAGGTTGTTTTTATCAAGTGCATCAGCAGTATTTTTAACTGTGGTACGCGCCAAACGCAGGTATTGTTCGGCATTCAGGTAATCGTAATCCCTTGCTGGCGTTTCCCATGTGGTTCTGTGGTTTAGCGCAATGGTCATTTTACTATTCGCTTTACCACCTTTTGTTTTGATTACAATAACCCCATTTGCACCCCTTGCCCCATATATTGCGGTTGAAGCTGCATCCTTCATCACCTGCAGTGATTCTATATTATCAGGATTCACATCATTCATAGACCTGAATACCCCATCAACAATTACAAGCGGAGAACTGCTGTCGGAAGCACCTGTTGAACTACCGCCATTGTTACCCAAACCAGAACCATAAGCGTTAGGTTTGGTACCACCCCTGATGATGATGTTTGTAGCACCTACCCCGGGCTGCCCGGTGGTAACCGGTACCGAAACACCTGCAATTTTACCCTGCAGGGCCTGTACGGGATTTGGACTGGCGATGTTTTTTAGCTCATCGGCACCAAGCTTTGAAATGGCAGCTGTGGTTTTGGTTCTCGACTGCTGTGTATAACCCACAATCAAGACTTCTTCCATTGAAGTTACATCAGATTCCAGCACCACGTCAATTTGTTTTTGCCCGTTTACAGGCACCTCCCTGGCTTTAAAGCCAAGATAAGAGAATACCAAAATCCCTTGATCTGATGGTATTCTAATGGCGTATTTACCGTTCACATCGGTAGATATCCCGATAGTACTACCCTTAAGTTTTACACTAACACCCGGTAGTGTTTCCCCCCCTGCACCCGAAGTAACCTTCCCGGAGATTTGCAGTTCGCGTGTCTGCCCAAAGAGGTTTTTAGTTGCGAAAAAGCAACAGAGAACGGATAGAAAAATAAAAATCCTTTTCTTCATAACTGGTTTAATTTTAATATTTGGTTTATGGTTGTGATGTGCTCAAGGGATGATAAAAACACATCGTATTTGGTTTTATGGTTCTGTACTGCCGTTTAAGATCCAGGCGAGATTGAACTTGTTAAATTCAATAGATTTATTGCTGCTGGCTGAATCATGAACATTTTCATTGTATTCTACTAAGGCACCAATGCAGTAATCGGCGGTTTTTACCATGCTAGAGTAGCCACCGTAAGCTACAGTGCTGTTGGTATAATCGCAATTAGCAGTACTATAAAGTGCACGGCTTCTTGGCCAGGTAACCCCATCATCATAACTGATGCGCACGGTCATGTTACAACGCTGACCGGTTCCGTTGGGATTAAGGAATATGATCCTGTTCGGGTCGTCGGTATTATATCTTAACATGGAACCTTCGCACTTTGGATCGGGCAATGCAGTTACCGTTGAAAAAGCGGGGAAACCGCCGGCAATAGAACCCACTGATTTCCTTCTGGTTTTTGATAAATTCCACTCGGTAGTTCCCGGCCTGTCATTTCTCATCAGGCTTCCATTCATCAATTCCACTATGGTACTTTCATCTGTACCACCGGCAGTTAATTCATATTGCCATGTTGCACCATGATCATCACTATAAATATTTCTTCCGTATGCCGGAACAATCAACCTGCCGGGGTGATCGTATGCTGTTCTGATACCTATACCCGGACCAACACAATCCCATTTGTACGAAGGTGGCGTTAGGCTGCTCGTACGATCTAAGGGAACAGACCAGGTAACACCATCATCATCGCTATATGAAGTATGAATTTTTCTATCGCCCCATGCCTGAAAATCTGACCATTGGGCTTTAAACTCATCATTCCACTCCAGAAACAGCCAGATTCTTCCGTTTACGCCMTGAGTTGGGTCGTAAACAGCTGTTGGATTGCCCCATGTACCAGCGCCACTCCCAACAACTTCACCTAAGGTAGACCAGCTGGTTCCGTTGTTTACAGATCTTTTATATACAACATTGATATCGCCATAATCACTTGGGCTCCATCTTCTGCCTTCGGCAAAGGCAACCAGAGTTCCGTTCTTTGTTTTTATGATTGAAGGAATTCTGAAAGAATGGTATATACTTTCATTGCCTCCGTTAAATACGACCACACGCGTATTCACTGGAGCGGCCAGTACGGCAGCGGCTACCTTGGCTGTGCCTGAGGCTGTTGGTTTTTCAATGGTACTTGCACTTATTGAGTTTTTAGAACACCCGATGGCAAGAGAGACGATGAGAAGGAGACAGCAAGATACGATGACAAGATATTTGCTATCATTTTTTTTGAAGTGATTCATAGCGGTCATTTAATATTTGGTTATAAGCCCTTATGTAGGACATATCAAATGTGGGAACTATTTTTTATAAAAGCAAATATTTAAATTTCATTTATACAGGAACGGCCTCCAAATATAGTTTGAAGGCCGTTCCTGTATAAAGATGTAAAGCAAAAATTACTTTAACCGATCGAAATGAGGCTTAAGATGTGCCTCCATTCCCTTTTTAAAATCAGCTTTTGATCCTGTTTTCAGGATCTGAACCAGGTCCATATGGTTAATTTTTCCTCTTGTTGGCTTCTTTTCCAGGGTAACAACATAGTCGAAAATAGGAAGCAGCATGATTTGAAATCTTTTCAGTGTATCGTTGCCCGACATTTCGTAAAGCTTACCATGAAAAGCAATTTCATTTTTAATTCTGAATGAATTATCAAGGTTCACTTCTTTTTTAGCTATACTTTCCAATTCGGCAATATCCTTATCGGTTTTTCTGATGTAAATCAGATCAGCCAATCCCATTTCAAGTACAAGTCTGAGCTCAAAAATATCCTGAAGCGTTTCCTTATCTATTATCAACGGGTCAAGAACACGCTCAAACGTTCCCAGAATATCTGGTCTGGCCAGCACCATCCCTCTTTTCTTTTTAGTTTCAATCATGCCCAGCATACGCAGTCTGCTCAGTGCTTCTCGTAAAACATTTCTGCTTACACCTAAAGCTTCTGCCAGCTCCAATTCTTTTGGCAACGCATCGCCGGGCAGGAAGGACTTCTTTTTTAAATATTCTCTGAGTTTTACTTCAACAACATCTGCCATCGTAATTGACGCGATGGGAGCCAGATCTTTACTTAAATCGTTAATTGCCATAATGCATCAAAAATGAGATATTTTTTGTTAATATGTACTACAAGATAAAAATATTCTCACTCCACAATTTCGGCAAATTACTTTTTCTCAGCTTAATTTAAAGGCGGTGTATTCAGTGTAAGTATAGGCCAAACACCCGGTCTAGGGTAACTTACTCCTTTGGTTTCGCCTTTCGCAGCATCTGAACCAAAATAGTAGAGCGGATGACCTTTGTACGTTAGCTGATTTTTACCAACAGAAGTTATTACTGTAAAATCTGCTTTTTTTAGTACAGAGGGAATGTTTAAAATCTCCGATTCAAATATTGGCCATACGGCATTGTTACTAAGATCAGGCTTGGTAAAATTGTTTTTGTTAAAAGTATCGGGCGTAAAGGCATACAGTGTGCGGCCCTTTGCATCGGTTAGGTAAACGGTTATCCCCACTCCTTCTTTTGAATCGGCAGTATAATTTTTACCATCGTGACCAACTAATTGCTGGCTGGCCATCATGACAGAATAATCTGGTTTGGCAACAAACCAGATGCCACCTACCCCATCTCCTTTGATCTCGTCTTTGCCCTTATCGCCGGCATAATAATACAGTGGCCATCCTTTATAGGTAGTTTGTTTTGTACCATCGGCCCTTGTGATGGTGGCAATATCCGCAGCATTTAATCCTACGGGAGGGGTCGCATTTTCCGCATAATATACCGGCCATGTGATTAAGCAGCCATCAACACAAGTGGATGCACTATTGGCATCTTTTACAAAACAATAAAGGGTTTTACCTGTACCATCCGTAATAACACTACCGAAGGTTGCCGATGCTGCAAGTTTAAGGTCCAAAGAAACTTCTGGTTCTTTGATCACATCATCTTTTTTCTTTGAGCAGGCAGTAAAAAGTACTGCAGCTAAGCTAAACAGCACAACTTTTTTTTTGAATAAGGGTGACATAGTTGTTTTTTTTAAGGTGAATTAAAGAATTGATTGATAACTAATATGGATTACGGGAAGGCAGCATAAATGGTTGCGCAGAGATCAGAAAATAAATATTTATTTTTAAAGCAACCTATTGCGTAACTTCAACGTACTATAGTTAGTATAGGTGAAAATGGCCAATGTAAAATCGAAAAAATAGGTGCAGGAAATTATTGAAGGTTGCATCAGGAATGACAGAACAAGTCAGTATTTGCTCTATAAAGAATTTTATAGTTATTGTATGGCCATATGCCGACGGTACGCTTTGAATGACGATGATGCGGCAGATGTATTGAATAGTGGGTTCATGAAAGTGTTTACACATATTGAAAAATATGACCCCGAAAAGCCCTTTAAATCATGGCTTGGAAAGATTATAACCAATACCGCCATTGACCATTACAGGAAAAGCCTGAAGTTTTCAAATCACGACGAGCTGAGTGAACACGAAGACATGGGCGGGCCTGCGCAAGTATACGAGCAAATGGCCTATAAAGATCTGCTGGTACTGGTTCAGGGATTGCCCCCCGCATACAGAACTGTATTTAACTTATTTGCCATAGACGGATACTCACACGAAGAAATTTCGGAACTTTTAAATATATCGGTAGGGACATCGAAATCAAATTTATTTAAAGCAAGACAAAAGCTGCAAGAAAGGCTTAGTTCCGCGGGTGGAACCAGGTCTGGGGACGTATATTTTAATAACTTTAGTACTCAAAATGAAGTGCCTTTACAAAACAAAATAGCTGTAGATGGAAAAAGATAATGGAATAGATAAGCTGTTTAGAGATGGGTTGAATGATCCTGAAATCCCTTTCAATGAATTGGACTGGGCAAAGATGGAACAGAAACTGGACGCGGGTGCTAAGAAAAGGGTTATCCCATTTTGGTTGTATGCTACAAGTGGCATTGCCGCTGCATTGGTTGTTGGTTTGTTCTGGTATTTTTCGGGGTCAGACCATGTAATTAAGGAACCTAAAAAAACGGAAATAGTTGAATCAAAAAAAGAGAAACCTGCAAACAATAAGCCCTTAGGCACAGATACCGGCGTTGTTGTGAAAACAAATCCGGAAGCGGTTGCTGTTGAACAGATTATTAAGCCGCCTGTTAAAAATATAGATCATAACTACGTTGAGACCCCGCAGGTTATAAACCGCAGTCAGGATCTTATTATTACTCCTGACACCTCTTCAGTTAAAGAAAACAAGAAACGGGAACTCATTGCTGAGGYAGTAACACCAAAAAGAGAAGATAAACAAACTGTTACTCCGGTTGACAGCTTACCGACGGGCAAGAAAGCTGATGTTTTAGCGCAAACCAATGGGCCTGCTACAAAAACTGATACTCCTGAAAAGAAAGACAATAAGCCACTGCCACCAAGCTTTACCGCAAAACGAAGCGCACTTACATTATCTGTTATGGCAGCGCCAGATATTTCGACTTCGAATAGGAATGTGGATACCAAAGTAAGCTCCAACATAGGGGTGCTTGCCACTTATGCAGTTACCGATAAAATTAGCGTAACCACTGGCGCTGTTTATTCAAGAAAGCTATACAATTATGGCGGAGTTGGATCGGCAGGAACGACCTATATGAAAAATGCCTGGCAGGTCGATGCGGATTGTATTGTTTTGGATGTTCCGCTGAATGTAAATTATACGTTTTTAAAAAGAAGAAACTTTTCTGTTGGTGTAAACTCCGGGCTATCAAGTTATTTTATGCTTAATGAAAAATACAAATACTTTACCGGACCGCAGGGAGGGGCACAAAAGGTTTCTGAACTTGAAATCAAGAATCAGAACCAGCACATTTTTGGTGTAGCCAACTTATCCTTAAGTTTTGAGCGCAGAATAACCAACTCGCTGAGCTTTGGGGTACAACCTTTTATAAAGCTACCGCTTACGGGAATTGGAAATGGCAATGCCAGATTAAAATCTACGGGTGTTGCCTTTTCATTGAATCTGGGTTTATTTCCCAAATCCGGGCGCAAATAGAACTTACTTATCGCTATGATAAATGGTAGGCTGCTCTTTTGCCAATGTCATCTCCTCAATTACAGCTCAATCGGCCATAAGCCTATTTTATTTACACCGGATTACCTGCCGTAAAATCTAGGCTACCTAAGCCATATAATTTAATATAATTACTTATATTTAAAGCTCATCCCAGTTTATTATATGTTCTAAATTGTCACAAATCGCCCTTTAAAATGTCGTTTACGCACCGCATTAAATCTGCTTTTGCAATATAAATTTGCTGTATTAAATTGCTGCACTAAGCATTGAATCAGAATCAACCATCTCAAAATATGACTATATCTAAAACCGCCACAAATTCAAATAAGGTAAGTGCACACATCAAAAGATTAGAAGCACCCATAGCAGCCGCAACTCAATATATAAGGCAGATTATTTTAAGCACAGATAAAGAAATTGCAGAACAAATAAAATGGAATTCGCCCTGCTTTTATTATACAGGGCCAATGAAACCGTTCGATCCTAAAGAATATAAAAGAGATATCGTAGTGGTAAACCTCCATAAAGGCAATATCTTGCTGGTTTTTCCTACTGGGGCAAAAGTTAATGATACCAGTGGATTGCTTGAAGGAAATTTTACAGATGGCAGAAGACTGGTTAGGTTTAAAGATATGGATGATGTTAAAGCCAAACAGGATTCGTTAAAGACAATAATTACGGAATGGCTTAAGTTGGTAGAAACCAATTAGCATAAAAAGCGGGTGCATCCTGGTATGATACACCCGCTTTTAGGTTAAGTTATTACTTAGTAGAAAGTATATACTTTACAATTTTCTCGGCGTCGGCCTGAGTTACAGATGGGTGAGGTGCCATAGGGATTTCGCCCCATACTCCACTTCCACCTTTAATTACTTTTTTAGCAAGCAAAGTAACGTTTGCCTGTGTTGCAGGATATTTCTTTGCAACATCTGAGTATGCCGGTCCAACTAATTTTTCAGTTGGCTTATGACATGCAAAACAGTCTGATTTTGTAATCAGTGCTTTTCCCTGTGCAACATCTGCAGGTGATAAAACACTAGATGCCGGTTTAGCCCCCTTACCGGTTTTCTTAGTTTGTGCGTATCCGCTTGTGCATACTGCAAAAACAGAACAAATTAAAAAGACAAAGCTCTTTTTCATATTCAATACATTAAAATTAATTGAGTTCGGTTCATTTGATAATGCAAATAAACTAATTTTTATGATTTAAACGTGAAATCTGGCAAAGGAATTATTTCTCCACCCTTCATTGCCGACTCATGCGCCAAAATACCAACACAAGTGATGTTGGCAGATTCCTGAGCATCAGGATAGGGAGCCCTGTTTTCAGTTAAAGCTTTTAAAAACTCATTTACAAGATGTGGATGCGAACCTCCATGGCCAGACCCCTGGATAAACGATAGATGCTGGTTCTCCTCAGAATCATAAACACCAGCAGTGGTAAAATGCTGAATTTCCTCGGGAAGAAGATGCGCATAGTCTGGTATTTTAACTTTTTCAGGAGATTCACCGGTATGGATTACACTATCCTCATGTTCAATCAACGTCCACTCAAACGATTTTTTAGAACCATACACGTCAAAACTCTCTCGGTATTGTCTCGCGGTATTAAACAGCGATCTGGTAACTTCCGCAGACAAATCTGAATCACGGTATTTGATATGACAAGTTTCGATTGCAAATGGAGATCCATATTTTTCAATCAGATGATCATCAATTTTTCCAGAACCAAAACAAGAAACATATGCTGCCTGTGCTTTTGGTAAAGCCAGTACAGGGCCAACACAATGTGTTGCATAATGCATTGGTGGCAAACCTTCCCAATACCCCGGCCAGCCTGCCATTTCCTGCTGGTGGGAAGCTCTTAAGAATTGTATTTTGCCCAGGTCCCCCTTTTCATAAAGCTCCTTTACAAATAGAAATTCGCGACTGTAAATAACTGTTTCCATCATCATATACGTTAAACCGGTTTCTTTTACCGCTTCAACAATCTGACGACACTCCTCAACAGTAGTCGCCATTGGCACTGTACAAGCCACATGCTTTCCGGCCCTTAGCGCAGCAATAGATTGCTCTGCATGATTTTGTATGGGTGTATTGATGTGAACTGCATCTACATCAGGATCTTTAAGCAATTCCTCATAACTCACATACCTTTTTTCTATTCCGAATGCATCTCCTATTTCTTTTAACTTATCCGGATTACGCTGACATATTGCGTACATGTTTGCATTGGGATGTTTTTGATAAATTGGAATGAATTCTGCACCAAATCCAAGTCCAACAATGGCAATATTTATTTTTTTCTGACTCATATTATTAACTGATACAATGTTTATTTGATACGTTATTTACTCCAGTTTCTTAAAAATTTACCCCCTTCTTCGGCAAAACTATCCTGGCTTGGCGCAAGTGTACGCCAGATGCAAACCGCTCCGGCCAGTTCTTTTATCTCAGGGGTAAAACTTTCGATTGAAACCGCACCCTGGTAGTTTATCGCTTCTAATCCTCTTTTATAGGCATCCCACCGGGTTTGACCAGTACCTGGAGTACCTCTGTAGTTTTCAGAAACCTGTACATGCAAAAGGTCCTTACCTGCAAGCAAAATTGCCCTTTCAATATCAGGTTCTTCAATATTCATATGAAATCCGTCCAGCAATATCTTTGCTGTCGGATGATTGATATCTTTAATCAGGCGAACAACATCTTCGGCGGTATTGATCAGATCAGACTCGAAACGGTTCAACGGCTCTATGGCCAACTGAAGTCCTCTTTCCTGCGCCATTCCCCCTACTTTATGAAGATTGGTCGCCGCCCTGTCCCACTCTATTTTTTTCTGTTCAGGCGATACTAAACGTGCCTTACCTACTGCAGAATACATTGGCCCGGCAAAAAAACCGGCCCCAATTTCATATGCTATTTCCAGGCAAGATTCTATGTAATTAAAACTGGTATCATGATACTTTACATCTTCATTTGTTAAATCTCTGGTTGGTCCAAAAGCCCCACAAATGGCAGGCACTAAATCAAATTCTTTAAGTGCTTCTTTAACCCTTTTTGTGTCAATTAGTGCAGGATCTTCAATTGGTATTTCTACCATATCGTATCCCATACTCTTGATCTTCGAGAACAGTGAAATGGTGTCTGTTTTAAATGGCGATGTCCATAACCATGTACTAACACCTAACTTTATATTTAAACTCATAATGTACCGGCAGATATTTGATTGCTATTTATTTGGTTACTTTCATTACACCATTCATGATGCTCCAATGCCCCGGAAAAGTACACAGGAAAGGATAGTCTCCTGGCTTATCAGGTGCAGTGAACTGTAAGGTAACTTTTTCTTCCGGATTCAGCAACTTGGTTGCGAACAAGATCTCAGGAATAGCAGGCACATAATTCTTCTCTGCACCGTTAGGATCCTTCGCCATTTCATCTGCGGCCGCACCCACTTTTTTAAGTGTGCCGGGTTTAGAAATCACCATGTTGTGCTGCATAAAATCCGGGTTTTCCAGGTTAATGGTTACCGTTTGCCCTGCTTTTACCGTGAATGAGGTTTTGTTAAACTTCATTACATGCTCTACAACCTTGATGTTGATCACCACTTCATCAGAAGGCTTAGCAGAATGATGTTCTTTTTCAGCTGAAGCCACATCTTTGTTTTTCACATTCGGAAGGATGTCCTTAACTATCGTCTGAATATATGCAGATGGATTTGAGGCTGTTTTAGACATCGCCAGGAACCCTTCATGATGCAGTAATGCTGCTGTATACAATGCCTGAGCAATGTATTTATCTTTTGCATTTACCGAATCCGCAGCGGCTTCGTACAAAAGATGTCCAAGATGAACAGAAGCAGGTATATCTGATATGGCAAGTATAGCCGCCAGGCGAACACGAAGATCTTTGTCTTTAAGTAAACCTGATTTTTGGATTGAGCCAATCATTGCATTGTCTTTTGGAAGCGCTTGGATGGCAGCCTTTCTTACACCAGCTGCAGGATGATTTAAGGCCTCCTGCACTGCCTTTAAGGCTTCAGCATTAGATCCATCTAAGGCACCTAATCCTTGTAAGGTCCAGATCGCATTTACTGCAGGTCCGTTTAATCCTATTTCGTCTATTTTTTGATTGCTGATGATTTTGTAAAGTCCAGGAATAACTGACCGGTTTTTAGATTCCACGATTAAACGCTGAGCAGTCATTCTCCAGAATAGGTTATCGTTTTCTAAAGCGGAAAGTAATCCTTCAGGATGGTCTTTAGACAGCTTAATTGGGGTATATGCTTTCGCATTTTTATATTTAATTCTGTAGATACGGCCACGTACACGGTCACGTAGTGGATTGATGTATGCATTACCTTCTCCATTCTCAAATCCACGCGGCGTAGGGTTGTGCTGAATGATAAAATCATACCAATCTGCTACCCACACTGCACCATCGGGTCCCACTTCGGCGTGTACAGGACCCACCCATTCGTCGGAACTCGCCAAGAAATTCCAGCCGTCTTTTTCTATGAAACCGGCACCTTCTTTTTTAAGTAGGGCACTGTGAATTACTCTTCCGGTGGGTTCACAAACAAAGGCTGTGCTGTTCCAGTAACTTTTAGGAAAATTCCTTGCAGTATAGAAATTATGACCTGCAGCGGCGGTAAAACCACCATGCACATCTACCTGTCTTAAATTTGGAAATACCACATGCATTTCATAATGACCATCAATCTTTTGAACCGGTTGAACCTTAGAACCAGGTAATACTTTTTGCATATATTTTTCCGGCATCGAGAAAAATGCAGTATGCGTATTGTTGGCAGTAGAAATAAACACATCATTCTCTTCTGTAAAGGCTAATCCCCAGGTGTTGTTGCTGGTCTTACCTTTGAAATCAAAGTTTTTGCCATCAGGTGTAAAAC